>JAYRQX010000659.1:0-7978 GCA_041910415.1 Acetobacteraceae bacterium
ATGGCGCACGATGCCGCCGAGCCAGGCTTCCGCGGCGCCGCGCGCGGGATCGAACTGGCCGGCGCGGCCGGCGATGCGGACGAACGCGTCGTGCAGCGCGTCGGCCGCGGCGCTGCGGTCGCGCAGGATCGCGTTGGCGACGCCGAAGAGCCGCACCGACTGGCGCTGATAGAGCGCATGAAGCGCCTGGCGCTCGGCGCGCGCGATGGCGGCGATCAGGGCGGCGAGGTCGTCCGGCGTGCCATCCATGGGGTCAGTCCCGCGCCGCCGGGGTTGCGGAGAGGTCTCTCATCGCCAGACTATCCCTGTTTTCCCGGGAGGTTGCCATGAAGACCGTAACGCTGCCGGATGGGAACCGCGTGCCCGCCCTGGGCCAGGGGACGTGGCACATGGGCCAGGACGGCCGCGAGGCCGCGCAGGAGGCCAAGGCGCTGCGCGCCGGGATCGATCTCGGCATGACCCTGATCGACACCGCCGAGATGTATGCCGAGGGCGGCGCCGAGGAGGTCGTGGCCGACGCCATCGCCGGGCGTCGCGACGAGGTCTTCCTGGTGACCAAGGTCTATCCCCACAACGCCTCCCGCCGCGGCCTGCCGGCCGCGCTGGAGCGCAGCCTGAGGCGGCTGAAGACCGATGTCGTGGATCTCTATCTGCTGCATTGGCGCGGCTCCGTGCCCCTGGCCGATACGGTCGAGGCGATGGAACGGATGCGGGCCGCGGGAAGGATTCGTCGCTGGGGCGTGTCGAACCTGGACGTGGACGACCTGGAGGAGCTGGGGACGGCGCTTGCCGACTGCGCGACCGACCAGGTGCTCTACAATCTCGACAACCGCGGCATCGAGTTCGACCTGCTGCCCTTCTGCCGGCGCCGGGGCATGCCCGTCATGGCCTACACGCCGCTCGGCCAGGCCGGGCGGATGCTGCACGATCCCGCGCTTGGCGCCGTGGCGCGGCGCCATGGCGTGACGCCGGCGCAGGCGGCGCTGGCATGGACGCTGCGCGCCGACGGTGTCATCAGCATTCCCAAGGCATCCAGGCCCGGGCATGTGCGGCTGAACGCGGCGGCACGGGACATCGTGCTCACCGCGGAGGACGCGGCGGCGCTCGATGCGGCCTTCCCCCCGCCGAAGCGCAAGCGCTCGCTCGCGATGCTGTAGCAGCCTCCCGCACCCGCGGCCGAAGCCTTCGGCGCTGGCATGAAGGTGTTCGGTCCCGGCCCCGGCTCACAGCCCGGCGGTGCCGGGCCCCAGCGTCTCGAACAGCCGCGCCAGCAGGCGCGTGCGCGGCACCAGGCAGGACAGTTCGATGTACTCGTCCAGCGTGTGCGGCCCGCTGCCGATCGCGCCGAGCCCGTCCAGCGTCGGCACGCCGAGCGCCCCGGTGAAATTCCCGTCGCTGCCACCGCCGGCCACGCGTTCCCCGGCAGAGGCGCGCCCCGTCTCTTCCGCCAGCATGGCCGCGTGGTCGTAGAGCGCCTGGATCGCCGGCGTCTTGCCGAAGGGCGGGCGGCAGAGGCCCTGCGTCACCTCGGTCCGCACATCCGGGTCGTGCTGCCTGAGCCCGTGCACGGCGGCGCGCAGGATCGCCTCCTCGGCGGCCGTCGGCACCAGGGCATAGCAGATGGCGCGGCATTCGGCGGGGACCATGTTCTCATGCGTGCCGCCCTGCACGATGCCGATGTTCACATAGAAATTGCGGGGGTGATCGGTCAGCGCCTCCAGCGCCAGGATGTGGTGCGCCATCTCGCGCACCGCGCTGCGGCCTTCGGCATGATAGGCGCCGGCATGGGCGGGGCGGCCGAGGGTGCGGATGTGCCAGCGCGCGATGCCGTGGCGCGCGACGGTGATTTTTCCGCCTTCGCCTGAAGGCTCCACCACCAGCGCGGCGCGGTGCCGCAACGCCTCGGCCTCGATGGCTGCGCGCGAGGAGGGGCTGCCCACTTCCTCATCCGGGATCATCATCACGCTGACGGGCAGGCGGGGCTTCTGGTCGTTCGCATGCAGGTGCTGCAGCGCGGCGAGCGCCATCGCATTGCCGCCCTTCATGTCGTAGATGCCCGGCCCATAGGCGCGCCCGCCCTCGACCCGAACAGAAAAAGTGCCGCGCTGATGCACCGTGTCCATGTGGCCGAGCAGCAGCAGGCCGGGACCGGGCTCCGCCCCCGGCACGCGGCCGATCAGGATGTCGCCATACCCGTCGCGCCCGGGCGTGCGTTCGATGGCGGCGCCGATGCCGCGGAGCAGGGCTTCGGCATGATCGGCCACGCGGTTCACGCCACCAGCGTCGTTGGTCGGGCTCTCGATCTCCACCCAGGCGCGGACCGCGCCGAGCAGCGCGTCGGTCGTGAGGTCCCGCATCGGGGTCAGCCGCTCACCTGGCGGATCCAGTCCCTGAGATTGTAGCAGGTGGTGACGCGGGCGATCCGGCCGTCGCGGATTTCGAAGAAGGCGCCGGCGGGCAGGCGGTAGTGCTGGCCGGCGGCGGGCGGCAGGCCCTCATCGGTCGCCCGGTACTCGCCCTCCACCACGAACTCCGCCGCCGCGCGGGTTCCGTCGGCCGCGGGCATGACGACGATGTCGGTCAGCTTCTCCCGGTAGCAGCGGTCCATGTGCTCCAGGAAGGTCGCGAAGGCGGGCTTGCCGACATCCCGCCCGCCCTGGTTGATGTCGTGCACGACGTCGTCGGTCAGCAGGGCGAGCAGGCCCGGGCGGTCGCCGGCGTTGAAGCGGGCGTAGTAGTCGCCGATCAGGGCCGCGGCGGCAGCGGATCCGGACATGAGGCCATTCCTTGCGGGGGCGGTAGCGCGCTTCTATGGTGCGGCGCACCATAACGCCAGCCTGGGTCACAGCCAAACCATGTCCACGAAGCCGCCGAGCTTCCAGGAGATCATCCTGCGCCTGCAGACATTCTGGGCGAAGCAGGGCTGCGTGATCCTGCAGCCCTATGACATGGAAGTGGGTGCCGGCACCTTCCATCCCGCGACCACGCTGCGCTCCCTGGGGCCGCAGCCCTGGAAGGCGGCCTATGTGCAGCCGTCCCGCCGCCCGTCGGATGGTCGCTATGGCGAGAACCCGAACCGGCTGCAGCACTACTACCAGTTCCAGGTCATCATGAAGCCGAGCCCGGCCGATGCGCAGGATCTGCTGCTGGAAAGCTACCGGATGCTCGGCCTGGATCCCCTCCGCCACGATTTCCGCTTCGTCGAGGATGATTGGGAAAGCCCGACGCTGGGCGCCTGGGGCCTGGGCTGGGAGGTCTGGTGCGACGGGATGGAGGTCGGGCAATTCACCTATTTCCAGCAGGTGGGCGGCATTCCCGTGGCCCTGCCGAGCTTCGAGATGACCTATGGGCTCGAGCGCCTGGCCATGTACATCCAGGACGTCGAGAACGTGTACGACCTCGACTTCAACGGCGAGGGCGTGACCTACGGCGAGGTCTTCAGGCGCGCCGAGGTCGAGTACAGCCACCACAATTTCAGCGGCGCCGACACCGCGATGCTGTTCCGGCATTTCGCGGATGCGGAGCAGGAATGCCAGTCGCTGCTGGCGCACGACCCGCCGCTCGCCCTGCCGGCCTATGACCAGTGCATCAAGGCGTCGCACCGCTTCAACCTGCTGGACGCCCGCGGCGCCATCAGCGTGACGGAGCGCGCGGCCTATATCGGCCGGGTGCGGGCGC
This sequence comes from Acetobacteraceae bacterium, assembly GCA_041910415.1. GTDB lineage: Bacteria > Pseudomonadota > Alphaproteobacteria > Acetobacterales > Acetobacteraceae > JAYRQX01. The sequence continues at coordinate 3,679 of JAYRQX010000659.1, forward strand.
TGGCGAAGCAGTGCTGCGAGGCCTGGGTGGCCGGGGACGTGCGATGAGCTTGCGGGCCGCCCGGATTTCTACCATATGCGGGCCTCATTCTACCATGAGGCGGCCATGGGTCAGCTGAACATCAAGGATGAGGTCCTGATCGCGGAGACGAAGGAACTCGCCGACCTGCTCGGTACCTCCGCGACGGGTGCCGTGCGCGAAGCCGTGCATGAACGGCTGATGCGAGAGAAGGCGCAGCGGGAGGAGCGCAAGAAGCGCAAGATCGCGGCGATCATGGCGATCGCCGAGAGCGCCGCGAAGCTCGTGCCCCCAGGCGTCACCAGCGACCACAGCGATCTCTATGACGAGAACGGGCTCCCGAAGTGATCGTGGATTCGTCGGCCATCGTCGCCGTGCTGTTCGATGAGAGCGATGCGCTCGTCTATGCCACGGCGATGGGGACCTCGCAGGCCCTGCGCATTGCGGCGCCCACGCTTGTCGAGACGACGATGGTCGCGGAAGGCCGCACGCGGAGCGGCATGCGCGACAGGCTGGACGCGCTGCTGGTCGAGATCGAGGCGGAGATCGTGCCCTTCACCGCGGAACACGCCGCCATCGCCCGCGACGCCTGGCGCCGCTACGGCAAGGGGCGGCATCCCGCCGGGCTCAACCTGGGCGACTGTTTTGCGTACGCGCTCGCCAAGGCGCGCAACGAACCCCTGCTGTTCAAGGGCGACGACTTCGCCCGTACCGATGTGAAGGCCGCGACCGCGTGACCGAGCTGCTGCTTGAACTGTTTTCGGAAGAGATCCCCGCGCGCATGCAGGCGCGGGCGGCCGAGGATCTTGTGCGCCTGCTGTCGGCCGAGATCGCGCCCGTTCTGGAAGCGCCGCCGCATGCCTTCTTCGGGCCGCGCCGCATCGGGCTGACCGCGCATCTCAAGCCCTCCGTCACCACCGCGGGCAAGGAGGAGCGCGGCCCGCGCATCGGTGCGCCCGACCAGGCGCTGGACGGGTTCCTGCGCAAGCATGGCGCGACGCGGGAAGCGCTGAAGCAGGAAGGCCAGTTCTGGGTGCTGTCGAAGCCCGGCGAGACCGTGGCGGCGCGGGATCTTGTCGCCCGCGCCGTGCCCACCGTGCTGCGCGCCTTCCCCTGGCCGAAATCCATGCGCTGGGGCGGTTCGTCGGCGTTTGTCTGGGTGCGACCGCTGAAGCGGATTCTGTGCGTGCTGGATGGCGAAGTCGTGCCCTTCGACCTGCGCCATGGCGAGGATGACGGGCACGGTCTCGTCAGCGGCAACGAAACCGAAGGCCATCGCGTGATGGCTTCAGGCGCCTTCGCCGTGAAGAATTTTTCTGAATACGAATCCGGCCTGCGCGCCCGGAAGGTCGTGCTCGATGCGAAGGGCCGCGAACAGCGAATCCGCGAAGGAATCGACCATCTCGCCGCGCAGAAGGGTTTGAACGTCGTGCCCGACGAGGGGCTGGTCGCGGAAGTCGCGGGCCTCGTCGAATGGCCCGTGCCGCTGCTGGCCAGGATCGACGGCACCTTCATGGATTTGCCGCCCGAGGTCATGCGCACGACGATGCGCGTGAACCAGCGCTATTTTTCGACGATTCACCGCGATGGTTCGCCTGCGCCCTATTTCGCGGTGGTCGCGAACATCGAGGCCTCCGACGGCGGCGCAGCCATCGTCGCGGGCAATGAGCGCGTGCTGCGCGCGCGGCTGTCGGATGCGCGCTTCTTCTGGGACCAGGACCGCAGGCAAAGTCTGGAAGACTTCCTGCCGAAGCTGGAAAGCGTGGTCTTCCATGCCAAGCTCGGCACCCAGGGCGCGCGCGTGCGGCGCCTCGAACGCCTCGCCGCCGCCATCGCGCCGATGGTCGGCGCGGATGCCGCGCTGGCGCAGCGCGCCGGCTACCTGGCCAAGGCCGACCTCGCCTCCGGCATGGTGGGCGAGTTCCCGGAACTGCAGGGCATCATGGGCCGCTACTACGCCCGGCATGCCAGCGAGGATGCGCGGGTCGCGGAGGCGATCGGCGCGCATTACCGCCCGCTCGGCCCCGGGGATGCGGTGCCGTCCGAGCCGGTCTCGGTGGCCGTGGCGCTCGCCGACAAGATCGACCAGTTGGTGGGCTTCTTCGCGGTGGGCGAGAAGCCGACCGGATCGGGCGATCCCTTCGCGCTCCGCCGCGCCGCCCTCGGCGTCATCCGCATCATCCGCGAGAACGGGCTGAGGCTCTCCTTCTTCGACGTGCTCGATGCCTCCATGGCGCTCTGGGTCGAGGATGCGAAGGCGCTCCGCGCCGCGCGTGCCGAGGCCCTGGAAGCCGAGGTCGAGGCGCGCGCCGCGGCGCTTGGGCTCGCTGTGCTGGTGGATGCCGAGCCCGTCGCGATCCCGAACCTCGACCGCCGCGTCTCGGCGACCGCCTTCGACGTCGTGAACTTCCTGGCCGAGCGCCTCCGCGTGCAGATGCGCGCCGAGGGGTTGCGCCACGACGTGGTCGCCGCCGCGCTCGGCTCCGGCGGGGAAGACGATCTGGTGCGCCTGCTGATGCTGGCCGAGGCGCTGAAGGCGCTGGTCGAGAGCGAGACGGGGGCGAACCTGCTCGCCGCCTACAAGCGCGCCGCCAACATCCTCCGCATCGAGGAAAAGAAGGATGGGCCGCATTCCGGCCCCATTGATGCGGCATTGCTCGACGCCAGCGAGGAGAAGGCCCTCGCCGCCGCGCTCGACCAGGCCGAACCGGCTGCCGCCGACGCCCTCCGAACCGAAAATTTTTCAGCCGCCATGTCCGCCCTTGCTTCCCTCCGCGCGCCCGTGGATGCGTTCTTCGATCGCGTCACGGTGAACGCGGACCAACCGGACTTGCGAAAAAATCGTTTGCGACTGCTCGCCCGCCTCCGCGCCGCGATGGATGCGGTGGCCGATTTCTCGAAGATCGAAGGCTAGGAATCCCCCGCCATGACCAAGTGGGTCTACAGCTTCGGCGCCGGCCACAACGAAGGCCGCGCGGACATGCGCAACCTCCTGGGCGGCAAGGGTGCCAACCTCGCCGAGATGGCCTCGATCGGCCTGCCCGTGCCGCCGGGCTTCACCATCACGACCGAGGTCTGCACCGCCTATTACGAGAACAGCCGCAACTACCCGGCCGCACTGCAGGGCCAGGTTGCCGCCGCGCTCGCGGCGGTCGAGGCCGCGGTCGGCGCGAAGTTCGGCGACAACAAGAACCCGCTGCTGGTCTCGGTGCGCTCGGGCGCGCGCGTCTCCATGCCGGGCATGATGGACACGGTGCTCAATCTCGGCCTGAACGACGCGACGGTGGAAGGGCTGGTCACGGCCTCCGGCGATGCGCGCTTCGCCTGGGACAGCTATCGCCGCTTCATCCAGATGTACGGCTCGGTCGTGCTCGGCGTGGACCATCACCGCTTCGAGGACATTCTCGACCACGTGAAGCTCGACACCGGCAAGGTCGAGGATACGGAGCTGACCGCGGGCGAATGGCACCGCGTCGCCCAGGGCTACAAGGACATGGTGCGGGAGGAGACCGGCAAGCCCTTCCCGCAGGTGCCGGAAGACCAGCTCTGGGGCGCGATCGGCGCCGTCTTCGGAAGCTGGATGAACCAGCGCGCGGTGACTTATCGACGATTGCACGACATCCCCGCGGAATGGGGCACGGCCGTCAACGTCCAGGCCATGGTGTTCGGCAACATGGGCGAGGATTGCGCGACCGGCGTGTGCTTCACGCGCGACCCGTCCACCGGGGAAGACATCTTCTACGGCGAATACCTGATCAATGCGCAGGGCGAGGATGTCGTCGCCGGCATCCGCACGCCGCAGCCGATGAGCGAGGCGCGCGCCAAGAAGGGCGAGCGCAGCATGGAGAAGGCCATGCCCGGCGCCTATGCCGAGCTCGTCGCCGTGCGCGCGACGCTCGAAAAGCACTATGCGGACATGCAGGACATCGAGTTCACGGTCCAGCGCAACAAGCTCTACATGCTGCAGACGCGCAACGGGAAGCGCACCGCGGCCGCATCGCTGAAGATCGCGGTGGACATGGCGCGCGAGGGGCTGATCGACCACGCCGAGGCGGTGCGGCGCGTGAACCCCGCCGCGCTCGACCAGCTGCTGCACCCGACGCTCGATCCCAGGGCGCCGCGCAAATCGCTGGCCAAGGGCCTGCCGGCATCGCCCGGCGCGGCCTGCGGTGTGGTCGTGTTCAGCGCGGACGAGGCCGAGGCCCGTGCGGCGAAGGGCGAGAGCGTCATCCTGGTACGAATAGAGACCTCGCCCGAGGACATCCACGGCATGCACGCCGCC
>JAYRQX010000660.1:0-1907 GCA_041910415.1 Acetobacteraceae bacterium
CCAGGATGTCCACGCGGCCGAGCTCGGCCTGGATCCCGGCGAAGGCGGCCTCGATGCCCGCACGGTCGGTGCAGTCGAGGGTGACGGCGCTGGCCTCAAGCCCTTCGTCGCGGAGCGTGGCCGCGACGTCATGGACGCGGGGGTCGAGGTCGATGGCAACGAGCCGGGCGCCTTCGCGGCCCATGCGCAGCGCGATGGCGCGGCCGATGCCGGAGGCCGCGGCCGTGACGACGGCCACGCGGCCGGCGAGGCGCCCTGGGACGGGCTGGGGCAGGGCGGCATCGATCATCGGGTTTATTCCTCGACGTGGCCCGGCAGCGTAGCGGCCCGACGACGGGCGGCAAATTCGCTGTCATTCGGCACGAGTTCATGATATGTTCTATTTGTTTGCTGCTCTTTGACACCGTGCATCCGACGCCCGCAGACCGCCTTTGGCGGCCGGATGTCATTTTGTCCGAAATCGCCCCATTTCGCGGGTTCTGCACGCCAGGGTTGCAGTGCCGCCCGACCGACCAGCCCCAAGGCCCAAAAAGAAGGAAAGGGGGCGCGGGGGAAAGTTCCCTTTCCCCCGCCCTGTCACCCCCCGTCACCCATCCGCGCGCAGGTTGTTCGCCTCGATCACCTGGCGGAACTCCTCGCGGTGCCGGCGCAGGTAGTCGGTGAATTGCTGCGTGTTCCCCGGCTCGGCCTGGAAGCCGATATTGGCCAGGCGTTCGCGCACCTCGGCCGTCGCCAGCGCGGCCGCCATCTCGCCCGCCAGCCGCTCGACGATCGGCTGCGGCGTCGCGGCCGGCATCATGTAGCCGCCGAAGGCGCCGACATCGTAGGTCTCGAGACCGGGCAGTCGCGCGAGCGGCTGGAGATCCGGTGCCAGCGGCGTGCCGCCCTTCAGCGAGGTACCCAGCGCGCGCACCTGGTTCGCGCGGAACAGGGGGCGCGTCGCGGCCATGGTCTCGATCGCGAAATCCACCTGGCCCGCGACCACCGCCGTCAGCCCCGGCCCGCTGCCCTGGAACGGCACGTGCACGCAGTCGAGCCGCGCCTTCGACAGGAACATCAGGCTGATCAGATGCGCCGCGGCGCCGGTGCCCGAGGTGGCGTAGGTGTATTTGCCGGGCTCGGAGCGCACCTTGGCCACGAACTCCTCGGCGGTGCGGGCCGGGAAGTCGTTCTTGACGATCAGCACATAGGGCGAGATGCCGATCATGCCGACCGGCGCGAAATCGCGTTCCGGGTTGTAGGGCGTGCGCTGCACCAGCGGCGCCGTGGTGATCGGGCCCGTCGAGGCGGCGAGGATCGTGTAGCCATCGGGTGCCGCCTTCGCCACCGCATCGGTGCCGATCATGCCGCCCGCGCCGGCGCGGTTCTCCGGCACGACGGGCTGGCCCCAGCGGTCGGAGACGCCCTGGCCGGTGATGCGGCCCATCAGGTCGGTCGCCTGGCCCGGCGGCCAGGGCACGATCATGCGCACGGGGCGGTTGGGATAGGCGGCCTGGGCGCGGCCCAGCGAAGGCAGCGCAAGGCTGGCGGAAGCGGAAAGCAGGAGCGTCCTGCGTGTCGCGGACATGGCTTGTTTCCTCGTTGTCTTGGCCTCGCCGCAGGGCGAAGCAACCGGCTTGGCCGGTGTGGCGCAGCGCGCCGCCGCTGCCAAGTGTCATCTCACGATGTCCGGCGTGGATCAGGCCAGCGCCAGCAGCCTCCGCATCGCGCCCGGCAGTGCCGCCTCGGCGGCCCGGTGGGTCAGGCGCTCGAAGCTTCCCTCGTTGGGCAGGTAGGGCAGGTGGGCCACGTGCAACTGCATCACCAGCTCGAAATGCGTGAAGCCATGCCGCGCCTCACCGGGCCGCACCTGCCAGGCGAGGCCCGCCAGCGGTGCATGATCCAGGGCTTCCGCCTCCGCCCAAGGC
>JAYRQX010000661.1:0-11297 GCA_041910415.1 Acetobacteraceae bacterium
CCATTGCCGCGCAGCGCGATATGGCCGGCGGGGTTGAGCCAATCCGAGCCTGACCAGTTGGTGACGAACAGGCTCCAGCCGCCATCGGCGACGGGGCCGCGGCGGTTGCGGCGCTGGAGCATGGCGTTGAACTCCACCGCATAGACCTCCGTGGTCATGCCGATGCGCTTCAGCATGTCTTCCATGATGGCGCCGAGCGCCATCAGCACGGCGGAGTTGGAGGGCACCATGAGCACCACCTTCTCCCCGGCGTAGCCGGCGGCGCGCAGCGCGTCCTTCGCGCGGTCCACGCTGCGCGGGCTGCGCAGCACGCCGAAACCGGCCTCCGACGCCATGGGCGTGTTGGGCGCGAAGAAGCCGAGGGGGGTGTGGTAGAGGCTGGTCTCGGCAGGCCCGACGACCGCCTGCATGCACGCGACCTGGTCCAGCGCCGGCCAGATGGCGGCCCGCACAGCCGGGTTGTTGAACGGCGCCTGGGTGAAATTGGCGCGCATCATGCAGACGAAGCCGGTGCTGTCGAGCACGCGCAGTTGCAGGTTGCGCGCACGGCGGATCAGCGAGAGCTGGTCGTGATAGGCATATTCCTGCCAATCCGCCTCGCCCGCGATCAGCGCGTTGGTGGCGGTGGACGGGTCGGGCATGGAACGCCATTCGACGCGGTCGAAATGCACGACCTTGGGACCCGAGGTCCAGGTGAGCGCGCCATCGCGGCGCGGAACATAACGCTCGAACTTCGTATAGACATTGAGCGATCCCGGCACGCGCTCATCCGCCTTGAAGCGGAAGGGGCCGCTGCCGATCAGTTCCGGCACCTGGCGAAAGGGATCGGTCGCCGCCAGCCGCTCCGGCATCATGGCGCAGACAGGGACGGACGCCTTGCCAAGCGCGATCGGCAGCAGAGGGAAGGGATACTTCAGGCGGAAGCGGATCGTCTTGTCGTCGGGGGCCGATAGCTCGTCCGTCGCGGCCATCAGGCTTTCGCCGAAAGGATCGCGCCGTGCCCAGCGGCGGATGGAGGCGACGCAGTCGCGCGCCAGCACGCGTTCGCCATCATGCCAGAGCAGGCCGTCGCGCAGCGTCAGGTTCCAGAGCTTGCCGTCATTCTCGATGGTGTGCCCGTCCACCATCTGCGGCGTGGCCTGGAAATTGCCGTCCATGCCGTAGAGCGTGTCGAAGACCATGTAGCCGTGATTGCGGCTGATATAGCCGGTGGTGGTGACGGGATCGAGCGTCACCAGATCCTGCTGCGGCGTGAACTTCAGCGTGCTCGCGGATTGCGCACGAACCAGGGACGGTCCGGCGAGCGAAGCGCCGAGACCGGCACCCGCGGCGTGGATGAGCGTGCGACGTTGCATGAATCGGGCCTCCGGCATGGCAGCGCATGGGGCGCCGCGCGTGGACGCCGCGGCGCAGGGGCCATGCCAGGGAAACCTGCGGCGCAATGCGCGCCGTGGCAAGAGCGGGCCCTGCCCCGCCGACCCCGCGCGTCCTAGTACGATTTCGGCAGGTTCAGCACGCGTTCGCCGATATAGGAGAGCACGAGCGCCTGGCCGATCGGGGCGAGCACGGGGATCATGCTTTCGCGCGCCAGGCGCTCGACATGATATTCCTTCGCGTAGCCGAAGCCGCCATGGGTGATCATCGCCTGGCGGCAGGCCTTGTTCGCGGCCTCGGCGGCCAGGAACTTCGCCGCGTTCGCTTCCGCACCGCAGGGTTCTTTCGCGTCGTAGAGGGCAGCCGCCTTCATCGTCATCAGGTTCGCGGCCTCGAGCTCGATCCAGCTCTGCGCGAGGGGATGCTGGATGGCCTGGTTCTGGCCGATCTTCCGTCCGAACACCTCGCGCTCATTGGCGTATTTCGCGGCGAGCGTCAGCGCGGCGCGGCCGATGCCGATGGTCTCGGCCGCGACCATGATGCGTTCGGGATTGAGGCTGTCGAGCAGGCAGCGGAACCCCCTGCCCTCGGCGCCGATCCGGTCCTCGGCGGGCACGGGCAGCTCGTTGAAGAAGACCTCGCAGGAGGCGATGGAACCGAGGCCGTGCTTGGCAATCGGGCGCACCGTGACATGACGGGAATCCATCGGCGCGAAGAACAGGCTGAGCCCGTTCACGGGGCGCGCCGTCTCCTCGATGGGCGTGGTGCGCGCCAGGATCAGGATGCGGTCGGCGATGGCCGCACCGGTGGTCCAGACCTTCTGGCCGGTGATGAAGTAGGTATCGCCGCGACGCACGGCACGCGTCTTCACGCGCGTGGTGTCGAGGCCCGTGCTCGGTTCCGTGACGCCGAAGCAGGGCCGTTCCCGGCCGCCGATCAACGCGGGCAGCATGCGCGCGCGCTGGTCCGGCGTGCCGTGCACCACGATGGACATCGGTCCGAAGATGAAGGCGTGCACGGTGCTGGCCGCGGTCCAGCCGCCGCCGGATTCCGCGATGGTGCGCACCATGACGGCCGCCGCCTGCATGCCGAGCCCAGCGCCGCCGAGTTCCGTCGGCATGATGATGGAGAGGAAGCCGGCGTCGCGGATGGCGTCGAAGAATTCCTGGGCGAAGCGCCCTTCCTCGTCGCAGCGCCGCCAGTAGTCGAGATCGAAGCCCGCGCAGATGCGGGCGACCGCCTCGCGGATCTCCGGATAGGGGTCGAGGTCCATTGTCGTCATGGGCTATGCTGCGATTCCAAAGGGTTGGGCCAGGGACGGCATTCGCAGTTCCGAATGGTTGTTTCCTATCTGGATAGCCTATGGCGCCGATCCCGCCCAGGGTCAAACCGGTCATTGACTTGACAGCCCCGCGCCGCCCGGCCACGCATTCTCGATGAAGAATAGCGCGTCTGCAGCGAACCCTGCACCGCCAAAGCTCGTCGGCGCACTGACAGCGGGCCTCGGCATCCTCCGGCATCTCACGCGGGCCCGCATGCCGCTTGGCGTCAGCCAGATCGCGCGCGAACTCGGCCTCAACCCCAGCACCTGCTTCAATCTGCTGAAGACGCTGGTCCATGAACGGCTCGTCGTGTTCGATGACCGCACCAAGACCTATTCGCTGGGGCTCGGCTTCGTGGAAATGGCGAAGGGCTCGCTGGAGCAGGCCAGCTTTGCGCGGTTGGCACGCCCCCACCTCGATGCCATCGCCGCCGAGTTCCGCGTGACGATGACGCTGTGGCACCGTGTGGGGCGGGACCGCGTCGTGCTGGTGGAACGCGCCGACAATGACGACGCCATGCGCGTTCACATGAGCATCGGCCAGCGGTTGCCCGCGCTGATCGGCGCGCTTGGGCGCTGCATCGCCGCCTTCGACAGCATGAGCGAGACCGAGATCCGCACACGCTTCAAGGCGCTGCGCTGGCAGGACCCGCCGGAGATCGAGACATCCCTGGCCGAGGTGAAGGTCGCGCGCAGCCACGGTTACGCCATCGACATGGATCGTTATGTGCGCGGCGTGATCACCGTATCCGCCCCCGTGCTGGACGAGACCGCGCGCCCCATCATGGCGCTGAGCGCCATCGGCTTCAGCGGCCAGTTCACGCCCGTGCGGTTGGAGGCGCTGGCGCAGTCGGTGAAGGGCCATGCGCGCGCGCTCAGCGGTGCGATCACCGGCGGCGCGGTGCGCAAGCAATGACCAGAACGCCGGCCAGGAAGTCGTCTCCGAGACGCGAGAAATCGGAAAAGATCCGCGCTGCGCTGTTCGAAGCCGCCGCGCGGGTGGTGGGCCGCCATGGCTATGCCGAGGCCTCGGTCGCGCGCATCACGACGGCGGCAAGGATCGCGCAGGGCAGCTTCTACACCTATTTCTCGAGCCGCCAGGCGCTGCTCGACGAATTGCTGCCGGCACTCGGCGAGGAGATGCTGGCGCATATCGCCTCGGCTGTCGGCGGCGAGCAGGATGAGGTCGCGCGGGAGGAAAAGCGCTTCCGTGCCTTCTTCGAATTCCTCCAGCACCGCCCCGCCTTCTTCCGCATCCTGAACGAAGCGGAGTTCTTTGCGCCGAAGGGCTTCAAGCGGCATTTCGAGAACATCGCCGCCAACTACCGCAAAGCCCTGTCCCGTGCGCGGGCGGGAGGCGCGCTCGCCGCCTTTACCGAGGAGGAGGTCGAGCCGCTGGTCTTTCTGCTGATGGCGGCGCGGAGCTACACCAGCATGCGCTACGCCTACGCCCCCGGCGGCAAGGTGCGGCCGCCGCCGGAATCCCTGATCAGCGCCTATGTGAAGCTGCTCCGCAATGGCCTCAGCCCGGCCAACCGCGTTCGGCAAAATCCCGAACCTTGATTCGGGATTTGGGGTTTTCGTTGACCGCGCCCCGCCCCGGCGCTAGGGTTCCCGCCGTCCAGGACCGGCCGGCTGCCATCGCGCACCCGGCCGCACAAGAAGCGGAGGAACGCGGAATGCCGCAGGAACACAGCAAGGGGTTCGGCCGTCGCGGGCTGCTCGGCGCCATGGGCGCGGCGGGCGTCCTCGCCGCACCCAACTTCGCCATCAGCCAGTCGCGCCAGCCGATCAAGGTGGGCGTGCCGACCATCCTCTCGGGCCGCGTCGCGCAGCTCGGCATCTCCTCGCGCAACGCGATGCAGATGGAGGTCGACCGCTTCAACGCCGCCGGCGGCCTCGACGGGCGCCAGATCGAGCTGATCGTCCGCGACAGCCGCGGCACGCCGGCCGAAGCCGCGCGCCTGGTGCGCGAGATGATCAGCAGCGACGGCTGCGAGTTCATCCTGGATGCCGAGGCCTCCTCCGGCGGCTTCGCGGTGCATGAGGTCGTGCGCGAGACCGGCACGCTGACGCTGCATGTCAACTCCGAGACATCGTCGCTGACCGCCGATCCGCGCCAGCGCTTCTGGAACGCCTTCCGCGTCGCGCGCCAGGGCATCCATGATTCGATCGCGGGCGGCGCCTATGCCGCGACCGTCGTGCGCGCGCGGAACCTGCGGCGCTGGATGACGATCTCGCCCGACTATGCCTATGGCCGCGACACCACCGCCGAGTTCCTGGAATACCTGAAGCACTTCGTGCCCGACGTGCAGGTGGTGGGCGAGACCTGGCCGCGCCTGTTCCAGCCCGACTACACCGAGAACATCACCCGCCTGTCGCAGGGCCGCGCCCAGGCCATCTATTCCTGCCTCTGGGCCGGCGACCTCGTCACCTTCATGGAGCAGGCCTCGATCTTCGGCCTGTTTGCCAACACGCAGTTCTTCGGCGTGAACCTGGCCGACTACACGACGCTGCAGCAGATCCGCAACCTGCCGCGCGGCGCGCATTCCGGGAATCGCTACCTGAAGAATTTCCCTGATGTCCCGGGGAACCTGGCCTTCGCGACCGAGTACAACCGCCGCAACAATACCTTCCCGACCAACTGGGCCTGGCAATCCGCGACCGCCGTGCAGCTTCTGACGACGGCGCTGCGCCAGGCGGGCGGCACCACGCCACGGGCCGTGGCCGAGAAGCTGAAGGGGCTGACGATCGAGAGCCCCTTCAGCACGGGCGGCCGCGTGACCATGCGCGCCGAGGACCAGACCCTGGTCGGCTACGCGATCGGCTGGGGCACGACGATCAGCGCCGATCCCTTCGTCGAGAACATGCAGCCGGCCGATTGGGACGCGATCTTCCGGCTCGAGACCGAGTGGAAGCGTTCCAAGGGCTGGCTCTGAAGGATCCGGGCGCGCGGCAGCCCCGCGCGTCCGCCACGCCCGGAAGGCTGCGCGATGGAGCTCACCGAACTCGTCGAATGCGTCACCCAGCTCTCCTGCGTCGTCACGCAGGCCTCGGCGGGGCTGACCATCGGCATGCTGCTGTTCCTCGTCGCCTCGGGGCTCACGCTGATCTTCGGCGTTCTTGGCCTGGTGAACTTCGCGCATGGCTCCTTCTACATGGTGGGCGCCTACCTCGCGCTCGCCGGCTATGGCGCGACGAACAGCTTCATCGTCGCGACCGCCTGCGGCGCCATCGGCGTCGCCATCCTCGGCCTCGTCTGCGAGCGCCTCTTCCTCAGCCGCATCTACGGCGCGGACGTGCTGATGCAGCTGCTGGTCTGCTACGCCATCGTCCTCATCCTCGATGACGTGGTGAAGATCGTCTGGGGCGCGGACTTTCTCTCGATGGGCGTGCCGGAGTCCCTGCGCCGGCCGCCCTTCATCATCGCCGGCGGGATCGTGCCCTATTTCTACGCGATCCTCTTCGCCATCACGGCCGCCATCGCGGGGCTGCTCGCCTGGGGCATGGGCTACACCAAGTTCGGCCGCACCGTGCGCGCGGCGGCTGTGAACCCATCGATGGTCGGCGCGCTCGGCATCAACACGACCGCGCTCTACGCAGCCGTCTTCGCCATCGGCGCGATGCTGGCCGGCGCGGCCGGTGCGCTCTCGGCCCCGATCCGCTCCGTCGTGCCAGGCGCCGGTGTCTCCATCCTGATCGAGAGCTTCATCGTCACCGTCATCGGCGGCATGGGCTCCATCGGCGGCGCGCTCGCCGCGGCGCTCATCATCGGCCTGACGCGGTCCTTCGGCTCGATCGGCTTTCCGCTCTTCGTCGAGGGCATGATGTTCGTCATCATGGCCCTCGTCCTGGTGCTCAAGCCGAGCGGGCTGGCCGGGAAACGCGGCTCATGAGGAAGCTCACCGACAGCATGCGCGGCGATCTTCTGTTCGCCGTCGTCGCTTTCGCCCTGCTGGCCCTGGTCGATCTCGGCATCGGCTCCGCCGGCCTTCTGGACTTCACCATCCGCTTCGCGACGTTCGGGCTTCTGGCCCTGTCGCTGAACCTGCTGATCGGCACGACGGGCCTCGTCTCCTTCGGCCACGCCGCCTATTTCGCGATGGGCGCCTACACCTTCGGCATCCTGATGCAGACCGGCGCCTGGTCCATCCCCGCCGCGATCCTGGCCGCGCTGGCCGCGACGGCGCTGTTCGCCTTCGTCGTCGGCCTGCTCTGCGTGCGCCTGACGGAAATCTACTTCGCCTTCCTGACGCTCGCCTTCCAGATGCTGCTGCACTCCATCATCCTCTCCTGGATCTCGCTGACCGGCGGCGACCAGGGGCTGATGGGCGGTATCCCGAAGCCCGCCTTCCTTGGCATCGATCTCGCGAAGCAGCATCACCTCGCGCTCTTCTCCGTCGCCTGCCTGATCGTCTCCGCGGTCATGCTGCGCCAGGTCGTGCGCTCGCCCTTCGGCGCGGCGCTGCGCATGCTGCGCGACAATCCGGACCGTGCGGCGTTCCTCGGCCTCTCCGTCTTCCGCTATCGCCTCGGTGCCTTCGTCATCGCCGGCACCTTCGCGGGCCTCGCTGGCGTGTTGATGAGCCTCTACGTCTCCGGCGCCTTCCCCTCCTTCGCCTTCTGGACCACCTCGGGCGAGGCGATCTTCATGATCATGCTGGGCGGCATCGCGGTCTTCCTCGGCCCGCTCGTCGGCACGGCGCTCTTCATCCTGCTGAACGACCGCATCACGGCACTGACCGACCATCACGGCCTCCTCATGGGCACGATCCTGCTCGTGCTGGTGCTGGGCCTGCGCAAGGGTCTGCTCGACTACGTCGTGGAATTCTGGCGCGAGAGGCGGGAGGCCCAGCGATGACCAAGCCCTTCGAAGGCCGCGTGGCGGTCGTGACCGGCGGCGCGAGCGGCATCGGCGAAGCCTGTTGCCGCATGCTGTCCGAACGCGGGGCCCGGGTGGTCGTGACGGACCGCGACATCGCCCGCGCCGGAGCCGTGGCGAGATCCATCGGCGCCAAGGCGCTGGCCCTGGACGTCGCGACCCTCGCCGCGAACGAAAGCTGCGCCACGACGGTCGAGGCGGAGTTCGGCCCCGTGGACATCCTCGTCACCTGCGCCGGGGTCCTGCAGCGCCCGCTGCGCGCCGAGGAATTGCCGGAGGCCGATGTCCACGATGTCGTTCGCATCGACCAGATCGGCACCTGGAATTCCGCCGTCGCCTTCGGCCGCCGCATGGCGCTGCGCGGCCGCGGGTCCATCGTGACCATCGGCTCCATCGCCGGCATCCGCTCGATGCCGCTGCACGCCTATTCGCCCGCCAAGGCGGCGGTGCTGGAGATGACGCGCTGCCTGGCCGCCGAATGGGGTCGTTCCGGCGTGCGCGTGAACGCCGTCTCTCCCGGCTTCACCCGCACGCCCGCGCTGCAGAAGGCGATCGACGCCGGCGAGCGCGACGTCTCGCTGCTCGAAGGCAACAGTGCGCTCGGTTCCATGGTGACGCCGGAGGATATCGCCGAAGCGATCTGCTTCCTCTCTTCCGACGCCGCGCGCGCCATCACCGGCATCAACCTGCCCGTGGATGCCGGCTGGCTCGTTGCCGGCTCCTGGGCCACGTATGGCGGCCTGCCGGGCCCGCGAGGCAATGCGCCGTGACAGGCGGCCGCCTCGAACTCGTCGACCTCTGCAAGAGCTTCGGTGGCGTGGTCGCCACCGACAATGTCTCGCTCACCTTCGAACCCGGCACGCTGTCCGCCATCATCGGCCCGAACGGTGCGGGGAAGACCACGCTCTTCCGTCTCATCACCGGCAAGCTGCCGCCGACATCCGGGCGCGTGCTGCTCGATGGCGCCGACATCACCAGGCTCGACCGCCAGGCGATCGTGCGCAAGGGCATCGGCCGCGCCTTCCAGGTTGCGAATCTGTTCCCGAGTTTCACGGTCGCGGAGAGCCTCGCCACCGCCATCATGACGCATGAAGGCCGCACGGCGAGCCTCCTCGCCGCTTTCCCGCCGCGCGACATCGCCGAGCGTGCCGAGGCGGTGATGGAACTCTGCGGCCTCACCGGCCTGGCGCGCCGTCCGGCGAAGCATCTGTCCCATGGCGACCAGAAGCTGCTCGATGTCGCGATGGCGCTCGCGCTCGATCCCAAGGTGCTGCTGCTCGACGAACCGACCGCCGGCATGGGCCCCGACGAGCGCTGGCGCATGATCGATCGCGTTCATCGCCTGTGGCAGGCGAAGGGAATCACGCTCGTCTTCATCGAGCATGACATGGATATCGTCTTCAAGATCGCCGAGACGGTCCGCGTGCTTCGCTACGGCGCGGTCCTGGCGCAGGGCACGCCCGACGCCGTCCGCCGCGATCCCGCGGTGATCGAGGCCTATCTCGGCGAGGAACACGCGTTGGAGGCCGCGCCGTGAGCGCGGCGGAATTGCAGGTCGAGGGTCTCGACGCCGCCTATGGCGCGAGCCAGGTGCTGTTCGGCGTGAAGCTGGAGGTGGAGCGCGGCGACACGCTCGCGCTGATGGGCCGCAACGGGGCGGGCAAGAGCTCGACCTTCAAGGCCATCATGGGCCTGCTGCCGCCGCGCGCCGGCCATGTGCGCGTGCGCGGCCAGGACGTGACCGGGCAGCCGCCCTACCGCATCGCCCGCGCGGGTGTCGGCTTCGTGCCGGAGGACCGCCAGGTCTTCCCGGACCATACGGTCGAGGAGAACCTGGAAATCGCCGAACGGGCCGGCGCCGGCGGCCGCGCATGGACGGCGCGGCGCGCCTTCGAGGTGCTGCCGCTGCTGGAACCGCTGCGCAAGCGCATGGCGGGGCGGCTGTCCGGCGGCGAGCAGCAGATGCTGACCATCGCGCGCAGCCTGATGGGCAACCCGGCGGTGCTGCTGCTGGACGAGCCATCCGAAGGGCTGGCGCCGCTGATCGTGCAGGAGATCGGCAGGCTGATCCGACGCTTGCGCGAGATGGGCACGACCATCGTGCTGGCCGAACAGAACAGCCGCTTCTGCCTGGCCGTCGCGACGAAGGTCGCGGTGATCGACAAGGGCATGATCGTCTGGCGCGGCAGCGTGGAGCAATTCCGCGCGGAGCCGGAGATCCAGGCACGGTATCTCCAGGTATGACAGACGCCATCGCACTCTACCGGACCATGGTGACGATCCGCGAAGCGGAACTCGCGCTCGCCAAGCTGTTCGCGGATGGGGAGGTGCCGGGCTTCATCCATCTGTCCGTGGGCCAGGAAGGCGTCGCGGCCGGCATCTGCTCCGCACTGACACCGCAGGACAGCGTGGCCTCCACCCATCGCGGGCACGGGCATGCGCTGGCGCATGGGCTGGACCTTCGCGGCTTCTTCGCGGAAGTGATGGGCAAGGTGACGGGCGTCTGCCGCGGGCGAGGCGGGTCCATGCATGTGGCGGATCTCTCGATCGGCATGCTGGGCGCGAACGGCATCGTCGGCGCGGGCGTGCCGATCGCGATGGGCGCGGCGCTGGCGCATCACACGCGGAAGTCCGGCGGCGTGGCGGTCGCCTTCTTCGGCGACGGATCGCTGGCCGAGGGCGCGATGCACGAGACGATGAACATCGCCGCCCTGTGGAAGCTGCCGCTGCTGCTGGCCTGCGAGAACAATGGCTGGGCGGAGTTCAGCCGCACGGACACGCAGATCGCGGCGAAGCTGTCGGCCATGGCGGCGGCCTACGGCATCCCGCACCGCGAGGTGGACGGGACGGATGTGCAGGCCGTCGCGGCGACGGCGGCGGAGGCCGTCGCGGCGCTGCGGCGCGGCGATGGACCGCAGATGATCGAGGCGCGCACGAAACGCTGGCGCGGGCATTTCGAGGGCGACCCGCAGCGCTATCGCGATGCTGGCGAGGCGGCGGATTCCGCCGCGCATGACCCGATCGCACGGGCCCGCACGGCGATGATCCCGGCCGGCACGACGGCCGCGGCACTGGATGCGGTGGAGAACGAATGCCGCGCGGCGATCCTGGCCGCCATCGAGGCCGCGCGCGCGGCGCCCGATGCGCGCTGGGACGACGAACGCCACGGTGCCTATGCGGCGGCGGAGGGCTGAGCCATGGCCGAGCTTCGCACCCTGCAAGCCATCAATCGCGCGCTGTCGGATGCGATGGAGGCGGATGACGCCGTCATCCTGCTCGGCGAGGACATCGCCAATGCCGGCGGCCCCTTCGGCGCGACGCGTGGATTGCGCGACAGGTTCGGTCCGGACCGCGTGCGCGACACACCGATCGCAGAGGCGGCGCTGGTGGGCGCGGCGGTGGGCGCTGCGCTGACCGGGATGAAGCCCGTGGTCGAGATCATGTTCATGGATTTCGTGACGCTCGCCATGGACGCGCTGGTGAACCAGGCGGCCAAGGCGCGCTTCATGTTCGGCGGGCAGCGCGGCGTGCCGATGGTGCTGCGCACGCCCCATGGCGGCGGCCTGTCCGCGGGGCCGCAGCATTCGCAATGCCTGGAAGCCTGGCTGTGCCATGTGCCGGGATTGAAGGTCGTGTGTCCCTCGACGCCCGCGGATGCGTACGGCCTGCTGCGCAGCGCGATCGCCGATCCGGACCCGGTGATCGTGGTGGAGCACAAGG
>JAYRQX010000662.1:0-2226 GCA_041910415.1 Acetobacteraceae bacterium
ATGCGGCCCGCTCGCGGTCGGCTGTGCCGATCCGCCGGTCATGCGGACAGCATGCCTTCGGCATGACGGTCCGGCGAGCCAAGCAAACCGGAGGTTTGCGCGTCATGCGGAACGCATGCCTGCGGCATGACGCGCGTGAGGGTCAGCAAAGATGAATACCAACGGTCGAAGCATTCGGCCGTTGGTATGAGGCGGCTCGGCGCTTACTCCGCGGCCTGCTTCTCCGCGCGGATCGCGGCGATCGCCTGGCGCATCGCGGCGGCCATCTGCCCGGCCGGCATGGCGCCGGACCAGAGCAGGTAGCGGTCGAGCACGAAGCTCGGCACGCCGGAGATGCCGGCGCGGCGATAGGCCTCGTCCTCGGCCATCACCTCGTGCCGCGCCACGTGACCCTCCGCGAAGGCGGTGATTGTCGCGTCGTCCAGGCCGGCGCCCCGTCCGATGTCGGCCAGCACGGCGCGGTCGCCGATGTCACGGCCCTCATGAAAATAGGCGCGGAAGATCGCTTCCATCATCGGGTGTTGCAGGCCGGACGGTTCGGCGAGGCGCATGAGCCGGTGCGCCTCGACCGTGTTGGGCGTGCGGAGCATCAGGTCGTGGCGGAATTCAACGCCCGCCTTGCGGCCCGCTTCGGCCACCTGCGCGTCCATCTGCTGCGAGCGTTCGAGCGAGCCGAATTTCTGCGCGCGGTAGCTCGCGCGGTCCACCCCTTCGGCCGGCATGTCCGGGTTGAGCTGGAAGGGGCGCCAGCGGATGGAAAACCGCAGCCCGTCCTCCTTCTCCAGCATCGCGAGCGCCGCATCCATGTTCGCCTTGCCGATCCAGCACCACGGGCAGATCGCGTCGGAAACGATGTCCAGCTTCCCGCCATTGGCCGGCAGCACGGCGGTGGGCGCCTGCCCCGGAACCTCGCAGCCATCGGCGGTGCAGAAAGCGCCCTCGGCTTCAACGGTCATGGTCCTGGTCCTTTGCGTGACGACTGTAGCTTGGCGTGGTGGGACGCCGGCGCAAGTGGTCTCATACCAACGGCCGAATGCTTCGACCGTTGGTATTCATCTTTGCTGACCCTCAGACGCCGGGCGCAAACCTCCGGTTTGCTTGGCTCGCCGGACCGTCATGCCGAAGGCATGCTGTCCGCATGACCGGCGGATCGGCACAGCCGACCGCGAGCGGGCCGCATTCGCGGCCTCGGCACGAGTCATAGCCTCGTGCCGCAGGTATCAGCCCGGCGGGATGGGCGGCATGGGCACGAAGCCGGTGCGCAGCACTTCCGCCCAGACCGGCGCCCCGCGCGCTTCCGCCTGCCGCGCGGCGGCTTCCCAGTCATAGGGAATGGCGATCAGCTCCGCCTTGTCCGCGCCGCCCTCGTCCAGCGTCAGGATGGCGTAGCGCGCATGGGGCGACCGCGCCTCGGCCAGATGCGGATGCGGCGGGCGGGTGATGCGGAATCCGGGCAGCCCCAGCGAGCCCGGGTTGACCACCAGCGGCCCGTCCGGCACCTGGATCACGCTCGCCTGGTGGCTGTGGCCGCAAAGCACGATGCGCGCGGCCATGCCGTCATCGCCGAGGCGCTCCTTCAGCACCGGCAGCGGCGTCGGCACCAGCCGGCCATGGACGGGGTCTTCGAGCAGGTTCTGCGTGTCGGAATAGGGCGTGCCGTGGCAGGCGAGCACGCCGGGTGCCGGCGTGATGCGCTCCGGCCGCGTGCCGAGCCATTCGCGCTGCTCCTCGGTCGTGTCCTCGTAGGCCACCAGGTCCTGCTTGCCCATCTTGTCAGGCGCATGTTCCCACACCCAGCGGTCGTGGTTGCCGCGCACGGTCGGGATGTCGCGCTCCATCAGCAGCGTCGTCGTGGCCCCCGGCCAGGCCATGCCCGACGCGCAGTCGCCCAGGCACAGGATGTTGGCAATGCCGCGCCCGGCGATGTCGTCCAGCGCCGCTTCCAGCGCCGCGACATTGCCGTGGATATCCGTGATCACCGCGATCCGCATTTTCTGTGAGCCGCCCTCGCATTGGGTCCGTGCAGAATAGCGCCAAAGGCGCCGGGAAAGCGATGCGTTGACGCGCCGCACCCCGCCGCGCAGCCTGGGCGCGGGAGAGACACGACCATGCGAGCCACGCGACGCGCCCTGGCGGCGCTGCCCTTCTGTGTCGCCGCAGCCCATGCGCAGGACGCCTTCCCCGCGCGCAACCTGCGCTTCATCGTGCCCTTCCCGCCCGGCGGCG
>JAYRQX010000663.1:0-2047 GCA_041910415.1 Acetobacteraceae bacterium
ATCGCTCGCGCGCATTGATCCGGGCTCGGGGCTGATGAAGGTCGGCCCCCGCAGCGCGGGCGCGAAGCCCGGCCCGGTCTGCTACGGCCGCGGCGGCACGGAGCCTGCGGTCACCGATGCCGACCTCGTCCTCGGCCGCCTCGACCCCGCCTATTTCCTCGGCGGCGAGATGGCGCTGAACCTCGATCCCGTGCGCCAGGCCTTCGAGACGCGCATCACCGCCGAGACCGGCATCGGCTACGAACAGGCCGCCCTCGGCGTGCAGCGCATCGTGGACGAGACGATGGCGAGTGCGACGCGCATGCATCTGGCCGAGAAGGGCAAGGACCCGCGCCGCTACACGATGATCGCCTTCGGCGGCGCCGGCCCCGTGCATGCGTGGAACCTCGCGCGGCTCCTGAAAATAAACCGCGTCGTCGTGCCGCTGGGCGCAGGTGTTGCCTCAGCGCTCGGCTTCCTCGTGGCGCCCCCCGCCACCGACATGGTGCGCAGCTATGTCGCGCGGCTCGAACGCCTGGACTGGGCGCGCGTGAATGCGATGTTTGCGGAAATGGCCGCGCAAGGCCGGCAACTGCTTCTCGAAGCCGGCGCAGACGAACAGAAAATCGTCTACAAGCCGGTCGCGGAAATGCGCCATGTCGGCCAGGGTTTCGAGGTTCCGGTGCCGCTCCCTGGCCTGGCGCTGTCGGATGCCGACCTGCCCGCCATCCGCAGCGCCTTCTTCGAGGTCTATCGCGAGCGCTTCGAGCGCGTCGTCGAGGAAAGCCCGATCGAGGCGCTGAGCTGGCGCCTCGCCGTCTCCGCCCCCGGCTGGACCATCGACCTCTCGGGCGCCGTGCCGAGCGCCGGCAAGGGCGGCGCGCCCACGCCGCGCAGCACGCGCCGCGTGCTGTTCGAGGCGGCGGGCTGGCAGGATTGCCCGGTCTATGACCGCTACGCGCTTCCTGTCGGCGCAACGCTCGCCGGGCCGGCGCTGATCGAGGAACGGGAATCCACCTGCGTCATGGGTCCCGGCAGCACCGCCGTGGTGGACCGTTTCCTGAACCTCGTCATCGATCTCGAATGACCGACAGAGCGGGGATCAGGCACGATCAGTCCCCGCCGCCATGCCCGCCACGGGCCAGGGGGAGGCATCACAAGCGCAGAAGCGCGAGAAGCCGGGAGAGACCGACGATGATCAACCGACGTTCACTGGCAGGCTTTCCCCTGCTGCTGTCTGGGATTGCCGCCGCGCAGGAAGCCTGGCCCACGCGGCCCATCCGCATGATCATCCCATTCTCCGCTGGCGGACCGACGGACGTCGTCGGCCGCGTGGTCTTCGAACAGATGTCGCAGCAGATGGGCCAGCGCATCGTGGTGGAGAACCGCACGGGCGCCGGCGTCGTGACCGGCGCCGATGTCGTCGCGAAGGCACCGCCCGACGGCTACACCATGCTCTACGGCACCGTCTCCCTCGCGCTGACGCCCGCGATGTTCCGCCAGTTGCCCTTCGATCCCGTGCGTGACTTCGCGCCCATCGCGTTGCTCGCGCGCATCCCGACGGTGATGGTCATCAACCCCGACGTGGTGCCGGCGCGGAACCTGCAGGAGTTCATCGCCTATGTCCGCGCCCGCCCGGATCAGATCGCCTATGGCTCGGGTGGCCAGGGGTCGGCTGGGCACATGTCGTCCGAGCTCTTCCTCGCCCAGGCCGGTATTCGCATGCCCGCCGTGCAGTATCGCGGCAATGCACCAGCGATTCCGGACCTGATCGCCGGCCGCGTCGCCTTCGTCATGGAGATCGGACAGAGCGCGCTTGCCCTGGTGCGCGACGGCAGGCTGCGCGGCCTGGCCGTCAGCTCGCGCGAACGCATGCGGCAACTGCCCGACGTGCCGGCGGCGCCGGAAGTTGGGCTGCCCGGCTGGGAAGCCTATACTTGGCAAATGATCTGGGCGCCCGCCGGCACGCCGCGGCCGATCCTCGCCCGCACAGCCGCGGAGGCGAACCGCGCCGTGCAGGTGCCGGCCATCCGCCAGCGGCTGGAAGACAGCGGCGCGACCGTCATTG
>JAYRQX010000664.1:0-1932 GCA_041910415.1 Acetobacteraceae bacterium
GCCCGGCATGGTGGCCGGGCTCGCGACGATGCACGCGGCCTTCGCCTCGCGCCCCTGGGGCGCGCTGTTCGGGGCCGCGATCGAGGCCGCGCGCGACGGCTTCGCCGCGACCCATGCGCTCCGGCACTTCATCGGCGAGAACCGTCATCGCCTTGAGCCCGATCCCGCGAGCCGCGCGATCTTCCTGCCGGGCGGCGAACCGCCTGGCCTCGGCGCGCTGGTCACGCAGCCCGCGCTCGCGGCTTTCCTGCAACGCCTGGCGGCGGCGGGGGCGGAGTCCTTCTACCGCGGTGCCCTCGCGCGCGATCTGGCGGCCGCGATGCAGGGTTGCGGCGCGCTGGTGGCGGCGGAGGATCTGGCCGCGACGCGCGGCCTGCGCGGCGCGCCCATCGCCGTGCCCTATCGGGGTTTCGAGTTGCGGCAGACGCCGCCCAACTCCACCGGCTTCGCGATGCTGCAGATGATGCGCATCCTGGAGCGGCACGATCTCGCCGCGCTCGGCTGGAATGCGCCCGCGCTCGTCCATCTGATGATCGAGGCGAAGAAGCGCGCCTTCCTGGACCGCGAGGCCCATGCCGGCGCGGACAGCGTTCCGCTGGACCGGCTGCTCGCGGCGGAGAATGCCGCCCGGCACGACGCCACCATCACCGACCGGGCGGCGGTACTGCCGGTGCGGCCCGCCGCCGGCGGCGACACGACCTATTTCTGCGTGGCGGACGGCCAGGGGAACGTCGTCTCCGCGATCCAGAGCATCAACTCCTCCTTCGGCTCGGGCGTCACCGCGGGCGAGACCGGCGTGCTGCTGAACAACCGCATGTCCTACTGGCATCTCGAGGACGGGCACGCGAACCGGCTGCGCCCCGGCGCGCGCGTGCGCCACACCATGAATGCGCCGATGGTGATGAAGGATGGCAGGCCCTGGCTCGCCTTCGGCACGCCCGGCGCCGACCACCAGGTGCAGGTCAACATGCAGGTGCTGGTGGCGATGGCCGATTTCGGCCTCGATCCCCAGCAGGCGCTGGAAGCGCCGCGCTGGTCGTCCTCCCAGACGGGCCAGGAGAGCAACTATCCGCATGGCGGCCAGGATGTCGTCACCATCGAGCGCGGCATGGGCGAGGACTGCATCCGCGGACTCGAATCGCGCGGCCATGCCGTGAAGGTGGTGGGCGACCTCGAAGGTCCCTGCAGCGTCGAGGCGATTCGCCTCCTCGACAACGGCGTGCTGATGGCCGCGTCCGATCCGCGCCGCGATGGCTGGGCGGGGGCCTTCTAGGCCGACCGGGGAAAGACGGGCGCGCCGGCCTTCAGCGCATCCAGCCGCTCCGCGAAGGGCAGGGATGTCCGTCCCGCCAGGATCGCGGCGAGCCGGCCGGCCATGACGCCGCGATTCATCCACAGGAACAGGCTGCCGAGGAGCCCGGCCTCCGGCCGCCGCGCGAAACGCGCCTCCGTGTCGAGGTCATAGGGATGGCAGTAGGTCCAGAGCGAATCGGGGCGCTCCGCGGCCAGCCGGCGCGTCATGCGGCGCAGATCCCAGCCGGGGATGTAGCGCAGATACATCCCGCCCAGCACCGGCAGCTCGTAGGGGCCGAGCCGCGCGACCGGCACCGGCACTTCCAAGACGCCGGAAGGCCAGAGGAAGGGTTGCCGCGGCGCCCCCGGCCAGCCGAACAGCCAGTTCTTCGCGGGAAGCACGGAGGACGAGTACAGAAATCCCGCCTCGGCGAGCGCATCGCCTGCCCAGGGGGTCTCCGGCGTCAGCGAGAACATCGGCGCGCGGAAGCCCGTAACCCCGGTGTTCGCGAGGTCCTCGAGCAGCATCCGGCAGCGCACGAGGTCTTGAACCAGCCGCTTCCGCCCGTCTTCGGCAAGCGGCCGGTGGTGCTGGCCGTGCGATGCGACCTCATGTCCCCGCGCCGCGATCGTCCGCAC
>JAYRQX010000665.1:0-1601 GCA_041910415.1 Acetobacteraceae bacterium
CCGGCGCCGACCACGGCCGCGCGCGTTACCACCGGGCGCCCGCCGGCATTGACATAGAAGGGCACGCCCGAGCCGCGCAGCCACTCGATCTGCCGCGACTTCAGCTTGCGCCCGGTGAGTTGGGCTATTTCCGCCTCGGTCAGGAACAGGTTCATCCGCTGGCGTTCTCCGCTCAGGTCATCCTCACCGCCGGCATCATGAAGCACGCCGCCCGCGGCGCCGGTTCCGGCTCACCCACCAGGATGCGGAAGGTGACGCCTGGCAGTCCCGCCTCGGCGCCGTCGAAGCGGATCGGGTTGGCTTCCAGCAGCAGCGCGATGTTGCGCCGGGAGAGGCTGATCGTGACCAGATTGCCCTCGCGCAGGATCAGCATGCGGCCTCCGCGAAAGTCAGTCCCTGCGGCACGGTGCGCTGCGGCTTCTCCGCAAAAGTCAGCCGCCGGAACACGGCGCGCACGCGCTCGACGTCGCCCTTGCAGTACTCCGCCACCTCGGCGATGCGCCCGTCGGCGACGAAATCCCACACCTTGCCGCCGTCGATCTCGGCGCCGATCTCGCTGCCCTTCCCTGGCACGCCCAGCGCCCGGCAGAGCTTGTCCAGGCCGACGCGGTTGCCGTAGCCGGCCCAGGCGGTCATGGTGTCGAAAATGCAGTCCTCCCAGGGGCGGGCATTGAAGGGAATCACGGCCGGCGGCTCGATGCCGTGCAGCACGGCGCGCTGGAAGAGGAAGCGCAGGTCGAAGCCGGCGATGTTGTGGCCGACAAAAACCGGCCTTGTCATGCGCGCCCCGTCGTGCGCCGCGCGGATGGCGGCGAACAGCCCGCGCAGGATGGCCGGCTCGGCACGCGCCCAGTCCTCCTCGTAGAACACCGCCGGCGGCGCGTCGTCGATGGCAATCGCCGCGCAGGCGACCTGCCCGAGGGCGCCGTCCAGCGCGGTCTTGCGCCAGGCCTCCTCGACCAGCGCCGGCTTCTGCTCGCGCTCCCACTCGGCGATGGTCTCGGCCTTCTTGTAGTTGCCCGGCGGCGCGATGGCGGCGGCGATCTCCTCGCGCGCGCCCGCGCCCTGCGCCGGGATGGTCTCGATGTCCAGAAAGATGTGCATGTCAGTTCCTCTCGGTAAAAGTCAGTCTGCGCAGGACGGCGTTGTCAGAACGGGATGTCGTCGTCCATGTCGGCGAAGGCCGGCTTCGCCTTCGGCGGCGGTGCTGCGGGCGCTGGCGCGGGCTTGTCCTTCTCTTCGCGCGGGAAAACCTTCAGCCAGCCGTCCCAGGCGCCGGCCGGCACGGCGTCAAGCCGGATCGCGATGCGGCCGTCCTCCGCCATCACCAGCACACCGACCCGGCTCCAGGCCGTCTTCGTCTCGCCGCCCTTCTCGTATTCGCGGCCATGGCACACGTCGTAGAGCTTCTTGGTCATTGCGGTTCCTCCAGTGGTTGATCCATCTCGCGCGCCACCTGAGGCGGCGCTCCTCGTTGCGCGCGGCCAGTTCCGCCGCGCGGTGCAAGTCGCTGCTGCTCACGCCAGGGCGATCTGCTCCCCGCAGGCGCACACCGGCAGGCCGTAGCCCGCCCACTTCGCGGCGACGCGCATGGTGAAGCC
>JAYRQX010000666.1:0-2634 GCA_041910415.1 Acetobacteraceae bacterium
ATGGTGATCGTGACATCCGTGTCATCTTCGCGCGCATAGGTCACCGTCGCGCCGAAGAAGACCTGGTCGCGCTTCGCCTGCGCGGACGGATCGACGACCTGCACCCGCTCCAGGCGCTTGCGGATGAAGCGGACGCGGCGGTCGATCTCGCGCAGCCGGCGCTTGCCATACTGGTAGTCGGCATTCTCGCTGCGGTCACCGAGGCTGGCCGCCCAGGAGACGATCTCGACGACCTTGGGGCGCTCCTCCTCCCACAGCCGGCGCACCTCCTCGCGCAGCGCCGCGGCGCCGGCGGGGGTCATGTAGAAGGGCGTGCCGGGCGGCAGGCCGGGCGGGCCTTCGTCGTCCTCCTCGTCCTCGCTCACGGCGCGATCAGGGCGTCGTGCAGCGCGTCCCAGCTCGCGCGATCGGGGGCGACGAGCAGGCCGCCCGCATGCGTCAGTGGCGTGAAGGGCGAGCCGTCGAAGCGCGCGGCGTGACCTCCGGCCTCGCGATGGAGCAGCCAGCCCGGCAGGTGATCCCAGGGCATCAGCTTGTTGTAGACGAGGGCGTGGACGTGCCCGCCCGCAGCAAGCCGGTACTCGTGCGCGGCGCAACGCAGGCCGATGGCGCCGGCGAGCCGCGGCAGGCGCGACGTGACGCGTGATTTCAGCGGCTCCGGCATCCAGCCCCAGGAGACGGCGGCGACCATCTGCGCGACCGGCACGGGTGCGGCGACGCGCAGGTCGGCGACGCGGCGGCCTTCGGCGTCCTCGACCCAGGCGCCCTCGCCCCGCAGCGCCATGGCGGTGTCGTCGCCGACGGGGTCGTGGATCCAGGCGGCAGCGATCTCCCCGCGCACCACGGCGGCGGCCATGCAGCCGAAGAGCGGCAGGCCGGAGGCGAAGTTCATCGTGCCGTCCACGGGGTCCACCACCACGGCGAGCTCGGCATCGGCCAGGCGGTCGAGCACGGACGGATTGGCCGCCGTCGCTTCCTCGCCCACCACGACGCAGCCGGGCAGGATGCGCGCGAGGCCCGCGGTGATGACGCGCTCGGCGGCCTCGTCGGCGTCGGTGACGAGGTCGAGCGGGCTCGTCTTGGCGCGCACGGCGCCGGGCGCGAGGCGGCGGAAGCGGGGCAGGATCTCGGCGCGCGCGGCGTCACGCAGCAGCGCGGCGATGTCTTCGACCTGGCGGCGGGTCAGCATGGGCGAATCAGTCCGGATTTGCCCCCACCCTAGCCCTCCCCCGCTGCGCAGGGGAGGGAACAGCTGCGCGGCACCCAGCGCCCTCTTCGGCCCGCGCCGTGGCGCGGGCCGCGAGCGCAAGGCGCGACCGCGCCCAGACCACCCGCCGCCACCAGTACGACAGCGCACGGCGCGCAAGCCAAGCACGCGGAGCATGCGCCGGCGCTTGAGGTCACGGACGAAACTGCTCAAACCGCGCCCGGTCGGCCGGGCTGATGCGGACGGTGAGTTTCACCGCCTCTTCCCCATCCTCGCGCGCGATCACCTCGCCATGCTGGTAGAGCCAGGCGATGCCGGCGCCATCGGCCGGCGGCAGCACGATCTCCACCGTCTCCAGCCCGGCGGCGAGCCGCTGGTCGAGGAGCGCGCGGAGATCGTCCAGCCCCTCCCCGGTGAGGGCCGAGACGATCATGCCGCCCGGCGCCTCGCGCTGGACCATCTCCCGCCCCCCGAGGAGGTCGGCCTTGTTCAGCACCTCGATCACCCGGCCTTCCCAGGCGGGATCGAGCGGGGCATCGGCGCCCTCGGCCATCTCCGCCAGCACCTGCAGCACATCCGCGCGCTGCGCCGCCGTGTCGGGATGGGAGATGTCGCGCACATGCAGGATCACATCGGCCGCCGCCACTTCCTCGAGCGTCGCGCGGAAGGCCTCGACCAGCTGCGTCGGCAGGTCCGAGATGAAACCCACGGTGTCCGACAGGATCGCCGCGCGCCCCGAAGGCAGGCGGATCTGCCGCATGGTGGGGTCGAGCGTCGCGAAGAGCTGGTCCTGCGCATAGACGCCTGCGCCGGTCAGCGCGTTGAACAGCGTCGATTTGCCGGCATTGGTGTAGCCGACCAGGGCGATCACGGGATACGGCACGCGCTCGCGCGCGCGGCGGTGGAGCCCCCGCGTGCGGCGGACCTGCTCCAGTTCCTTCTTCAGCTTGACGATGCGCTCGCCGATCAGGCGGCGATCGATCTCGATCTGGGATTCGCCGGGGCCGCCCAGGAAGCCGAAGCCGCCGCGCTGCCGCTCCAGATGGGTCCAGGACCGCACCAGCCGCGTGCGCTGGTATTCCAGATGCGCGAGCTCGACCTGCAGCGATCCCTCGCGCGTGCGGGCGCGTTCACCGAAGATCTCCAGGATGAGGCCCGTGCGGTCGATGACCTTGCAGCCCCATTCGCGTTCGAGATTGCGCTGCTGCACCGGCGTCAGCGCGGCATCGACCACCGCGACCGCCACCTCCTGCGCCGCGATCGCCTCCTTCGTCATCTGCACCTGCCCTTCGCCCAGCAGGGTCGAGGGCCGGCGCACGCGGAGCGGGAAGATCGCGGTATGCACGATGGCGACGCCGATCGAGGCGGTGAGGCCGACCGCCTCCGCCAGCCTTGCTTCCGACGCGCGATGCCCGCCGCCCTCGCCG
>JAYRQX010000667.1:0-1859 GCA_041910415.1 Acetobacteraceae bacterium
AGCGACTTGTCGCCGGCGAGGTCGCGCAGGCCGCGCGGCGACTTGGCGTCGGCGATGATCCTGCGGGCGGGGTGGCCGGTCTCGTACTCGCGGCGGGCGATGTTGGCCGCGTCGCCGAGCAGGTCGGAGACGGTGACACCGAGCGCCTCGGCGATGGCGAGCAGCTTCTCGTTGGAGACGCCCTTGGTGCCTTTCTCCAGGCGCGAGATGTGCGTCTGGTCGAGGCCGACCAGCTTGCCCAGGCCCGACTGGGTGAGGCCCTTCTTCTCGCGTAGCTCCTTAAGGTGCGGGGCCAATTTATCCATATGTCAAATATCTGTAATCCCACATAATTTCCGGATCATTATAGTCTCGGGGTCATACGTCATGAATAAAAGACATTTATTTCCCTTGAAGTATGGCTTTTGGGCATGTATCATGCCCCGCAGTCATTAAGGAGAGCCGCCATGCCCTATGAGGATCCGTGACGTCCGCAAGACCCAAGGCATCACCCAGGCCGAGCTGGGCAGCCGCATCGGCCTGCCGCAAAGCGAGATCAGCCGCATCGAGTGCGGCCATCGCACCCTGAGCGTTCCCCGCCTCTACAGCATCGCCGCCGCGCTGCTCGATGAACCGCCGTCTCCCGCGTCTCCGCCGGAGAGGCTGGCGGCGTGAATCACCGCCTGATGGCCGCCATCATGACCGGACGTCTCTCGCACCGCGAGGCGCGCGTGATGCTGGCCGTCGCTTCGGGCGCCTGGAGCGCCGGCAGCGCCGCCCGCGCCACCGGCCTGGACCGTGCCCACTGCACGCGCGCGCTCCGCTCGCTTGTTTCCGCCGGCTGGCTGCGCCGTGATGAGACTGGCCGCGTTATCTCTGTGGACAACCCGCCTGCGCCGGTGCCGGAAGAGCACCACTTGCTGGTGCCGCAGGAGCACCAGGGCGGTGCCGATGCGGCATCACCCCCGGTGCCGCAGAAGCACCACCCCCGTGCCGAAAGAGCACCCGGTGCCGAAGAAGCACCAGCGCTGGAAGCCGCGCCCATGCCCGATTCCGGCCCGGTGGTGCCGAAGCAGCACCAGCCCCTCGCGCGCGCACGCGCGAGTGGTGGTTGTAGTTCTTCAACTACCACTACAGCAGAACCCGCCGCGCTCGTCTTCCCGCGCGGCTTCACCCCGGCGCAGGAAACTGCAGCACGCCGCACGCTGGCGCGCGCCAACGGCTGGGCCCAGGCGCTGCTCGACGAGCTGGCCGGGCGCATGGCGCTGCGGCCCGTCGCCAATCCGCTGGCCTATTTGCGCCGCCTGGCCGAGTGCGCCGCGCGCGGCGAGTTCCATCCCGAGGCGGGCATTGCCGTGGCCGAGGCGCGGCGGCGCGAGGAGGCGCAACGGCTGCGCAGAAAGGAGACCGAGGATGCAGTTGCACGCGACATCGCGAAACGCCCGCCCCCGCCGGGCGCGCTCGACGCGATCCGCCGCGCGGCGCGCGCCGGCCGTGCGCAATGAACACGCCGAGCAGGCGGCACTGATGGCCTGGGCACGATTGCACGAACACCGCCTGCCCGGATTGGCGCTGCTCTTCGCCATCCCCAACGGCGGACGGCGCGACGCCGTGACGGGCGCGCGGCTGAAGGCCGAGGGCGTGAAGGCGGGTGTGCCGGATCTCTTCCTGCCGGTGGCGAGGCGCGGCTTTCACGGCCTCTTCATCGAGCTGAAGGCGCCGGGCGGCGCCGCTTCGCCGGAGCAGCGCGGCTGGATCGCGCGGCTGCGGCTGGCGGGCTACGCGGCAGAGGTGTGCTTCGGCTGGGCGGCCGCGGCAGCGACCTTGACCCACTACCTGGAGGAATGAACCTGAGCGACCATGCCATGCGTGCCCGCCCG
>JAYRQX010000668.1:0-1517 GCA_041910415.1 Acetobacteraceae bacterium
GCTCGTCGCCGCCGATGTGCCCGCCGGCACGCGCATCGCCTGGCACGAAGCCGCCGATCTCGCCCTGGTCCGGGGGCGATGACGGCCGCGCCGCCCGCCGCTCCCGCTCCCGGGCGCCCGCGCAAACGCCGCCGGCCGCGCGTCCTCATCCTCGGCCTGCCCTACTTCGGCTCGATGCTCGCGCGCCTCCTGGGCGAGCGCGGATGGGAAGCGCGATTCGCCCATCACCCGGGCCGCGACCCCCGGGGCTGGGCCCGCCTCGTCCCCGCCGTCCTCCGCGCCGACGTCATCTACCTGATCTCAAGCCGCCTCGACCGCTTCAGCCCGCAGGCGATCCTCATCCGGCTCCGCCGCCGCCCGGTCGTCATCCACTGGGTCGGGACCGACGTCCTGATTGCTCTCGATGAGCATGCCCTGGGCCGCGCCTCGAAGAGCGCCGCGCGCCGCGCCGTGCATTGGGTCGACGCCCCCTGGCTCGCCGGCGAGCTGGACACCATGGGCATTGCCGCCGAGCACGTCCAACTCCCGGTCGATGGCCTTTCGCAGCAGGCGCCGCCGCTCCCCGCGCGCTTCACCGTGCTCCTCTACCTCCCCGTCGATGCCTTCGACCGGGAGGTTTTCGACATGGAGACGCTCCTCCGCCTGCCCGCCGCCTTCCCCGATGCGCGGTTCATCCTCATCCCCTCGCCCGCGGCCACCCTGCCCGGCCCTCTCCCCCCGAACCTGGAGACGCCCGGCTGGGTGACGGACATGGATGCCCTCTGGCGCGACGTCACCGTGCAGGTGCGCCTCACCAGCCACGACGGCACCTCGTTCATGGTCCTCGAAGCGCTCTCGCGGGGCCGCTACTCGATCTGGACCTATCCCATCGATGGCGGGATCGCCGCGCGCGGCTACGACGCCGTGCACGCCGCCCTCGTCCGCCTCGAACGCGAACACGCCGCCGGCCGCCTCGGCCTGAACCAGCCCGGCATGGCCCACGCCCGCGCCGCCTTCGATCCCGCCCGCGCCGTCACCGCCCTCGACCGGGCATTGCGCGCTGTCGCGCGCGGAGAAAAGAGAAAGGAGAAAAGCGAAACGGGATAGTTCCCGGTTCCCAGGCGCTACCCAACAGGGAGGGCCGGCTCCCCGCGGGGTACCCCACCTCGAGCCTCGAACCTCGAACCTCGAGCCTCGAGCCTCGAACCCTTTCCTCCTTCCTCTTTTCTCTTACCTCTCCATCACCATCAGCGCGTGCCCTGCCGACCCCCGTTCGTACAGGGCGACGAGGCGGGCGAGGTGGTCGAGCTGGCGCAGGTAGCCGCGCGTGCCGTAGCGCGCCTCGAAGTGCGGCCGGCGGGCGACCAGCTCGGCCTCGCAGCGGCGCCAGGTGGCGAGCGCCTCGAGCGACAGCGGCCGGTGCGAGGCCAGCCGCCAGCCGTATTCGGCCCATTCGTCCAGGAACGCCTCCAGCCCGCCGCGGCCGTCGGCCGGCGCTTCGCAGCCCAGGCAGAGGGTCGCTCCCGCGGCCCGCGCCA
>JAYRQX010000669.1:0-4528 GCA_041910415.1 Acetobacteraceae bacterium
GGACGATGCCGGTGACGGGCAACACCTGCTCGGGGCTGGTGCCCCAGGTGACCTGTGGCGCGACATCCTTCATCTCGATCAGCAGGTCGGCATCGAAGCGTGCATCGGCATCCGACGGCAGCGTGCGCCAATAGGCGACGGCGGCATCCCAGGCCGGGCCCGACGGGGAGAAGTCCTTGTCCTTCAGATAGGCGAAGGTGGTCTCGTCGGGCGCCACCATGCCCATCTTGGCGCCCATCTCGATCGAGAGGTTGCAGAGCGTGAGCCGCCCTTCGAGGGTGAGCGCGCGCACGGCGGAACCGGCGTACTCCACCGCATGGCCCGTGCCCGCGCCGGCGCCGAAGCGGCCGATGGCGGCGAGGATCATGTCCTTGGGCGTGACGCCGGGGGGAATCATCCCCTCGAAGCGAATGCGCATCGTCTTCGGCTTCTTCTGCGGCAGCGTCTGCGTGGCGAGCACATGCTTGAGTTCCGACGCGCCGATGCCGAAGGCGAGCGCGCCCACGCCGCCATTGGTGCAGGTGTGGCTGTCGCCGCAGACGAGGGTCGTGCCCGGCAGCACCACGCCAAGCTCGGGCCCCATCACATGCACGATGCCGTTGCCATCCTGGCCGAGGTCGAACAGCCGGATGCCGGTCTCCGCCGCACGCCGGCGCAGGCCCGCCAGCAACTGCCCGCCGCGCGGAAACGTGTCGGCCGTCCGGCCCGGCGCGGTGGAGACGGCGTGGTCGGGCGTCGCGAAGACGAGTTCGGGATGCGAAACCGGATAGCCGGCCTCGCCCACCTCCTGCAGCGCGCGGGCGCCGGAGAGGTCGTGCAGCAGCACGCGGTCGCAATGAAGCAGCGACCAGCCATCGCCGAGGTCTGCAACGACATGGCTGCCCCAGATCCTGTCGAAGAGCGTGGTCGGCATGCCTGAACTCCCATCGGGCGCTTGACGGCGCTGGCACGGGCGCGCCAGCGTCGGCCCACCTTGTCCGGCATCACGCCGCCTGCGGGCGCAGTGGTCAAGCCGGGAGCCGGGAGGATGCGACATGATCACGCGCAGGCTCGCCTTCGGTCTGCTCGCCACGCCCGCCGTGGCGCGGGCGCAGGGCCACTGGCCGGAACGGCCGGTGCGCGTCGTCGTCCCCTACAGCGCGGGCGGCGTGGCCGACACGACGTCCCGCATCATGCAGAACCGGCTGGGCGAAGCACTTGGCCAGCCCGTCATCATCGAGAATCGCACCGGTGCATCGGGGGCCATCGCGGCGGCGGCCGTCGCGCAGTCGCCGCCCGATGGCTACACCCTGCTCTATGAGGGCTCCACCTACATCACCCTGCCGCTGGTCAGCCGCAACCTGCCGGTGAACTACGAGGCCACGCTGCAGGCCGCGGGCATGTCGAACAGCCAGCCCTATATCATCGGCGTGCGCGCGGATTTCCCGGCGCGCGATTTCGCGGGGTTGCTGGAGGAGGCGCGGAAGCGGCCGGGGCAGGTGACCTTCGGGACGCCAGGCGTCGCGCATATCGGGCATTTCATGGGCGAGCTGATCCAGTTGATGGGCCATGTGCAGATGGAGCACGTGCCCTTCCGCGGCGGCGCCGACGTGGCGCGGGAACTGGCCGCCCAGCGCATCGATCTCGGCATCATCTCCTTCTCCTCGCTTCGACCGGCCGTCGCGCGCGGGGCGCGGCTGATCGGCAGCACGGCGGCGCAGCGGAACCCGACCATGCCGCAGATTCCGGCGATCGCGGAAACGCTGCCAGGCTACGAGATGATGGCCTGGACGGGCTTCTTCGTGCCCATCGCGACGGCGGCCCTGCCGCGCACGCGCTTCCTGGCGGCGCTGCGCGAGACGGTGGCCGATGCCGGCGTGCGGGCGCGCATGATCGAGATCGGCAACGATCCCTTCTTCGCCGACGCGGACGCCATGGCCGAGCAGGTGCGCCGCGACCGCGAGAAGCTCCGCCGCATCGCACAGGCCGCCAACATCACGCTGGGATGATCATGACCGACGATCGCAAGGCAACGGTCAGGAACATCGCCGAGGTGCCGTGGGAGGAGATGCCCGGGCATTTCGGCGGCGCGCTGTCGAAGCGGCTGGTGCACCCGGAAACCACGGCTTCGCGCCACATCGACCACCGCATCTCGATGTATCAGCCGAAGGCCCATGTGGAGCTGCACGCGCACACGGTACAGGAACAGGTCTATCACGTGCTGGACGGCGAGGGGCTGATGGAGATCGCCGGCGAACGGCGCGTGGTGCGCCGCCACGACGTGATTTTCCTGCCCCCCGGCGTACCGCATTCCATCGCGAATACGGGGCTGACGGACCTGGTCTTCCTGGTCGTCACCGCGCCGGTCCGGGACGTATGATACCTGCGGCATGAGGCCTTGACTCGTGCCGAGGCTGCGAATGCGGCCCGCCGGCTGTCCGGCGAGCCAAGCAAACCGGAGGTTTGCGCCCGGCGCATGAGGGTCAGCAAGGATGAATACCAACGGTCGAAGCATTCGACCGTTGGTATGAGGGGGATCCTCAGTTCAGGCGAAGCGCCCTGATCAACTCCGGGCTCGGCTGATGGATGCCGCGCTCGACGTCCTGCACGATGCGCGTGAGCGCGGCGTTGGCGGGGGTCGCGATGCCGAGCTCGGCGCCCTTGTCGGCGATCAGCCCGTTGATGAACTGGATTTCCGTCCGCCGGCCCTTCACCATGTCCTGGCCCATGGACGGACGATGCGCGCCGCCGCCGGGCTTGCGCGCTTCCCCGAGCCGCGTCTCGTCGAAGGTTGCGCGCGCCGCGTCATCCCCTTCGCCGGCCTTCGCGATGATCTCGGGGTCCATGTGCAGGATCTTCTCGAGCGAATAGCCCAGCGCCTGGCCGACGCGGATCGCCTCCGACCCCAGCCGCGCGGTGAAGGCGCGGAGCGGGTCATCGAGCAGGATGTCGCGCGCGATGAGCCCGGTGGAGGCCGACATGCCGTTCTGCATGCCGTTCGCGACCAGCTTGGACCAGCGCTCGCCCCAGAGGTTCGCCGTCATCTTGCAGCCATCGGAGAGCGACAGCAGGGCGGCGATCTCCTCCACGCGCGGCGTGATGCGTCCATGCGGCTCTCCCACGCGATAGACGATATGCGCGGGCGCGCCCTTGCCGGCGGCGCGCTTCACATGGCCGGGCGCGGCGAGTTCGACTGTGATCTGACTGGCGATGGCGCCGACCGTGCGGCCCCAGCCGACAACCCTGGCGATCGTCTCCTCGTTGAGGCAGTTCTGCAGGGAAACGCAGTAGCCGCCGGGGGCGAGATACTGGCGGATCATCGCCGTCGCCCATTCGGTGTCGTAGGACTTCATGCAGATGAAGGCGATGTCCACGGGCTTCTCGCGCGAGAGCTGCTGCAGCTCGGTCAGGTGCAGCGCGCGGCACGGCACGGTGAACTCCGGCACGTCCTTCAGATGCGTGACGGTCAGGCCCTTCGTACGGATCGCCTCGACATTGTCCGGCCAGGGATCCACGAAGGTCACGTCGGCGCCCGCCTGGACCATGTAGGAACCCGCATAGCCGCCGACGGCGCCCGCGCCGACGATGACGATCTTCTTGTCCGTGATGCTCATGGCTTTCCTGGTCCTCGCTTCGTGCGATTTATGGCACGGCGCACGGCGACGGCCCAGCACCCCGACACACGCACGGAACGCTCGGCGCGGCGCATGATAGCCCGGCCTGCCGGGCCGCGATGAAGGCTTTGGGCAACGCCGTCGTGTGCGGCATCCGCAGCGTCGAGGGCGCCGCCTGACAATCGTCAGTCGGCACGGATGTTGGCGCGGCGGATCACCGCCGCCCACCGCACCATCTCGGCACGGATGAAGGTGGTGAACTCCTCGCGGCTGTTGCCGCCGGGAATGGCCCCCTGCTCGTGCAGCGCGCGCATGATCTCGGGGTCGCGCAGCGTCGTCGCGGCGGCGCGGTGCAGCGCGACCAGGATCGGCTCCGGCGTGCGCGCGGGCGCGGCCAGGCCGTGCCAATTGTCGGTGACGACATTCGGCAGGCCGACTTCGGCCATGGTGGGCACGTCGGGCAGCCAGGGCAGGCGCGTGGCGTGCCCCACCGCCAGCGCACGGATGGCGCCCGCGCGGATATGCGGCAGCAGGATCGGCAGGTCGGCGAGGCCCATCTGCACCTCGCCCGCCAGCAGCGCGGTCGTCAGCGGCGCGCCGCCGCGGTAGCTGACGGCGGTGATGTCGATGCCAGCCTCGGTACGGATCAACTCGCCCGCGAGATGCGGCATGGAGCCGCTGCCGGTGTGGCCGTAATTCAGCCGCCCCGGGTTCGCGCGCGCCGCGGCGATGAACGCCTGCATCGTGCCGAAGGGCTGCGCCGCGGGCACCACCACCGGCTCCGGCACCATGACGGCGAGCGTGAGCGGCGCCAGGTCGCGCAGCGTGTCATAGGGCGTGCCGCGATCGAGGCCCGGCGAGATGGCAAGCCCGCCGGCGCTGCCGAGAACGATGGTGTAGCCGTCCGGCGCTGCCTTCGCCGCGACATCCACGCC
>JAYRQX010000670.1:0-2756 GCA_041910415.1 Acetobacteraceae bacterium
CCGCGTGGTTCGGGCCCTTGAAGCCGTATTTGATCGAGACCTGGCCCGAGGCCAGGTTGATCAGGGCGGAGGGGATGAAGAAGGGCGAGATGCGCCGCTGCTTGCCCTGCACGACCAGCGCGGAGGCATCCTGGATGGCTTCCAGCCCGCCGATGCCCGAGCCGATCATCACGCCGGTGCGGCAGCGGTCTTCCTCGGTCTCCGGCGTCCAGCCCGAATCATGCACCGCCTCCTCCGCCGCCACGAGGGCGAGGTGGATGAAGCGGTCCATCTTCTTGACGTCCTTGATCGGGATCCATTCGGCCAGGTCGAGCTTGTTCTCGGCCTTGCTGCCAAAGGGAAGCTGCCCGGCGATCTTCGCCGGCAGGGTCGAGACGTCGAAGGACTGGATCGCGCCGATGCCGCTTTCCGAGGCGAGCATGCGTTTCCACACATGCTCGACGCCAAGACCGAGCGGGCACGCGATGCCCATGCCCGTGACGACCACGCGCCGCGGCGCGCCAACGTGCTGGAACACGCGCCTGCTCCCTACGCCCGGGCCGTCGTCAGTCGGCCTTCTGCTTCTCGATGTATTCGATCGCGTCCTTCACGGTCGTGATCTTCTCGGCCGCGTCGTCCGGGATCTCCACGCCGAAGGCCTCCTCGAAGGCCATGACCAGCTCGACCGTGTCGAGGCTGTCGGCGCCCAGGTCGTCGATGAAGGACGCCTCGGGGGTCACCTTGGACTCCTCGACGCCGAGATGCTCGACGACGATCTTCTTCACCTTCTCGGCGGTTTCGCTCATGGCCTCACTCTCTCTCCTGCTGCCGGCGCGCCGCCCGGACTGATTCGCCCAGGCCCCCCAAGGCGGGCGGCGCATTACCATGGAATGTCGGAGCGGCCTAGGCGGTGTTCATGGGGCGGGTCAAGGGGCTGAATGGCGCGGTCGGACCGGCCAGGGCGGCGGCGGAGACCTGTCCCCGGGCCGCCGCCGCGCCCCCTGCCGCCGCGGGCCGGGGGCCGGCATCCGGCCGGGAATCGACTGCGGCGGCGATCCCCGGTTCCACGCTTCGGCCCGCACCATCAGCCCGCCTGAAGCATCGCGAAACATTCGTTGTGGGGAACCGCTCCGATCGGGCAGGCTGCCTTCCCCATCGCGGGAGGATGGCCCGATGTCATGGTACATCCGCGTGACCCGATTCCTGAGCGTGCACATGGTCTATGCCCAGGAGGCTCCGAATTCCTGCGGCATGGCCTCCATCCTGATGATCAACTTCAAGCAGAAGAAGGGCACGATGCTGGCCGGGCTCGCGGCCGCGGGCGCCGTGTCCACCCTGCCGATCGTGGGCGAGGCGGTGGCCTCCCCCATCGCCAGCGCGGCAATCGACTACGCGGTCGCCTCCGAGCCCGAGGTCTACAAGGCCTACACCAGGGTGACCGGCACCCCCTATGACGGCAGCCAGTACAGTTTCGCGGAACATTTCCCGCAGGTCCTGAGCGATCTCGGCCTGGGCGCGTGGGAACTGGTCGACGCCGGGGAGACGCGCTTCGCGGAGGCAGCGACGGCCGCCACGAAGAAGGCGCCGATCATCGCCCATGTGACCTGGCCGGGTGGCGGACATTTTGTCGTCATCGACGAGTTCCACGCCGGCTCCGCCTGCATCGCCGATCCCTGGGACGGCGAATTGCACGTGGCCACCCTGCCGAAGAACCAGAAGTCGGTGTACTATCCCGGCGACCCGGTGATCAGCTTCTCGATCGGCGGCACGCGCCACAGCTATTCGGCCGGCACGGTCAGGACGTTCAGCGGCTGGATGGTTCGGAAGAAGGCCTAGGCGTCTTGGATCCACGCTTCACGCTGCGCCCCGCCCGCGATGGCGAGGGCCCCGCCCTCGCCGCCCTGGTGGACGAGGCCTATGGGCATTACGTCGCCCGCATCGGACGCAAGCCGGGACCGATGCTGGACGACTACGCCGCGCGCGTCGCGGCGGGCCAGGCGCATGTGGCGGTGGATGGGGCGGGCGCCATCCTCGGGCTTCTCGTGCTCGAGGATTGCAAAGACGGCGCCGTGCTGCTCGACAACATCGCGGTCGCGCCGGCGGCGCAGGGCACGGGCGTGGGCCGCGCGCTGATGATCTTCGCGGAAGACGAGGCGCGGCGCCGCGGCGCGCCGATCGTGCGGCTCTACACGCATGAGATGATGGTCGAGAACATCGCCCTCTACACGCGCGTGGGCTTCGTGGAGACCGGACGCATCGAGGAAAAAGGCTTACGCCGCGTCTACATGGAGAAGCGGATCGGCTGAGTCCCGCACCGCTGGCGGTCCGCGCGGCGGCCGAAGACGATCCGCGGCGCCGATGCTGCGCGCAACCGGCCTCGGCGCGCGGCGTTCCCCCTCCCGTACGGCCGCCCCTGGCCGCAGGAGGAGACCACCATGGCATATCCCATGCGCGCGCTCTGCGCCGCGAGCCTCGGATTCGGCATCATCGTCGGGCTTGCGGGCTGCTCGATCTCGACCACCCCCGCGCCGTCGCCGCCCGTGGTCGTGCAGACCGCGCCGGCCGCGACCACCGGCACCGTGGTCACGCCGGGTTCGGCCGTGGTGGTGCAGCCGACCCGCTACTGATACCAACGGTCGAATGCTTCGACCGTTGGTATTCATCTTTGCCGACCCTCAGGCGCCGAGCGCAAACCTCCGGTTTGCTTGGCTCGCCGGACCGTCATGCCGAAGGCATGCTGTCCGCATGACCGGCGGATCGGCACAGCCGACCGCGAG
>JAYRQX010000671.1:0-2509 GCA_041910415.1 Acetobacteraceae bacterium
AAGCATGGGCCATGCCAGACATGGCTCTCAAGGCATGGGCCGTGCCACCACTCCTCACGCGGCGGGCTCCGGCGTGCCGGGCGGTGGGGCAGGCAGGTTGATGCGGAAGACGGTGCGCCCGGGGCGGCTGTCGCATTCGATCAGCCCGCCATGGTCGGAGACGAGCTTGGCGACCAGCGCCAGGCCGAGCCCCTGCCCGCCGCGCTTGGTCGTCACGAAGGGTTCGAACATCGTGGCGCGCACGCTCTCCTCGATGCCCGGGCCATTGTCCCGCACCGTGACCTCGAGCGGCAGATGCAGCCTTTCGCTGGTTCCCGGCACCGCGATGCGCACCCCATGGCGATAGGCGGTACCGAGCGTGATCTCGCCATCGCGCGGGTCCACCGCCTCGGCGGCGTTCTTGACCAGGTTCAGCGTGATCTGCACCAGCAGGTCC
This sequence comes from Acetobacteraceae bacterium, assembly GCA_041910415.1. Taxonomy (GTDB): domain Bacteria; phylum Pseudomonadota; class Alphaproteobacteria; order Acetobacterales; family Acetobacteraceae; genus JAYRQX01. The sequence goes on from JAYRQX010000671.1 coordinate 437, forward strand.
CGGTTCCCCCAGACCGGCGGCAGCGAGGGGTCGTAATCCTCGGCCATCCGCAGATGCGCGGCGAAGCCGGACTGCGCGATGCGCTTCACATGGTCCAGCACCTGGTGGATGTTCACGGCCACCCGCTCGATCGGGCGCTCCGAGAACATGTCCATCCGGTCCACCAGCGTGCGGATGCGGTCGGCCTCGTCCTGGATCAGCCGGCAGAGCTCCCGGTCGCTTTCGGAGGCATCGTCCTCCAGCAGCTGCGCCGCGCCGCGGATGCCGGAGAGCGGGTTCTTCACCTCATGCGCCAGCATCGCGGCCATCGCCGACGCGCCACGGGCGGCACCCCGGAAATTCAGCTGCCGGTCCAGCATCTGCGCCGTGGAGCCGTCCTGCAGCACCAGCATCACCCCACCAGGCATCTCCGGCACCGGGGAGACGGTCGCGGTGATGCCGCGCTTGCGGACCTTCGGGCTTTCCAGGTCGAGGTCGTGGTCGGCGACGGTCGCGTCCAGCGCCCGCATCTGCGCGATCAGCGCGAACAGGCGGGAATCCTCGGGCAGCAGGTCGCCGAGGGCATGCGTCAGCAGCGTGTGCGCGGACATCTGGAAGAAGGCCTCGGCCGCCACGTTGGCGTAGCGGAAGCGATTCTCCGCATCGAGCAGCGCAGTCGCGATCGGCAGGGCGGACAGCAGCGCAGCGCTGTCCGGAAGCTCGACCGGGCGCGCGGCGGTGACGCGGCGGAAGAGCATGCGGTTCATGCCGCGAGCCGCTCCCCTTCCCCGGGCTCGGGCGGCAGGGTCTCGGCGCCGGCGCGGTGGATGCCGCGCTCGATCAGCGGATCGAAAAATGCATCCACCAGGGCGCGGACGGCGGCGGGGTCGTCCACGCGGTTCGCGGCGGCGCGGAACTCGGCCGAGCCCGGCAGGCCCTTGGAATACCAGGCGACATGCTTGCGCGCGAGGCGGACGCCGGGGTTGGTGCCGTGGTGGTCCAGCATCATGGCATAGTGCCTGAGCAGCACGGCCTTCTGCTCGGCGAGCGAGGGTTCCGCGGGCATGACGCCGGTCGCGAGGTAGCGCGCGACCTGGGCGAGGATCCAGGGGCGGCCATAGGCGCCGCGCCCGATCATCACGCCATCGGCGCCCGAGCGGGCCAGCGCGTCCGCGGCATGGGCGGCGGAGAGGATGTCGCCGTTGACGATGACCGGGATCGCGACCGCGTCCTTCACGGAACGAACAAAATCCCAGTCGGCCGACCCCGTGTAGAATTGCTGGCGGGTGCGGCCGTGGATGGTGACGAGGCGGATGCCGCACTCCTCGGCGATCCTGGCGAGCTTCGGCGCGTTCAGGGAGTGGTGGTCCCAGCCCATGCGCATCTTGAGCGTCACCGGGCGGTCCACCGCCTTGACCGTCGCTTCCAGGATGCGCGCGGCGGCGATCTCGTCGCGCATCAGCGCCGATCCGGCCTGCTGGCCGACCGCCACCTTCTTCACCGGGCAGCCGAAATTGATGTCCACGATGGCCGCGCCGCGGTCCACGACCAGCTTCGCAGCCTCCGCCATGACCTGGGGATCGCAGCCGGCGAGTTGCACCGAGGCCGGGCCGCCGAAGCCGTCCACCTCCGCCATCTTCAGGGTCTGGCGGTTCTCCCGCACCATGGCGTTGGAGGCGATCATCTCGGACACCACCATGGGCGCGCCGAGTTCGCGGGCGAGCCGGCGGAACGGCAGGTCCGTGACGCCCGACATGGGCGCCAGGATGACCGGCGCCTCGATCCGGGCGTCGCCCACCGTGATCGGACGCAGCCGGATGCCCGGTTCCTGGCCGCCCGGCCCGAAACGCCCTGCGAAATTGCCGCATTCGGAAGCACTGCTCATCATTTAGGCGACATAGCCGCTTTCTGGACAGGCGGCAATGCGCGGGACAGGCAGGCATGCCGGCGCTAGCCTGCCGCGACGGGGAGGACAAATGGACCAGTCGCCGGAACCCGCAACCATCGGGGCGGCCTTCCGCCAGGCCGTCGCCGGCCATGGTGCCCGGCCCTTCCTGGTCGTGCCGCCCGACCCTGGCCGGGCCTGGGCGCCGG
>JAYRQX010000672.1:0-4445 GCA_041910415.1 Acetobacteraceae bacterium
CAGCGCCTGGCGCAGGCGCAGCGGCAGCGTCGCCGAGAGCAGCACCGCCGACCCGCCGAGCGCGGCATGGAAGGTCAGCAGCCGCGCCATCTCCTCGCGCATGTAGGGGTCGAAGGCATGCGCCTCGTCGATCACCAGCACCTTGCCGGCGAGGCCGCGCTGGCGCAGCGGCGCGTGGCGCACCGGCAGGACCGAGAGCAGTGCCTGGTCGATCGTGCCGACGCCGACCTGTGCCAGCAGCGCCTGACGGCCATCCTGCGCCAGCCACGCCGCGCATTGCGCACCCGCGCTTTCCGACGCCTCGTCGGTGGCGCGCGCCGCGCTGTCCTCGACGGCATCGGCGAGGATCGACGCGGTGAACATCGGATCGAGCGCGGCATGCCCATGCGCGAGGGCAAGCGAGGGCCTCGCGCCTTCGGTGAACAGGCGCCGGTAGCTGGCGGCCATGCGGCGATACATCGCATTGGCCGTCGCCATGGTCGGCAAGGCGAGGAACAGCCCCGTCGCGCGCCCCGCCGCCATCAGGCGATGCGCGAGGATCAGCGCCGCCTCGGTCTTGCCCGCCCCCGTCGCGTCCTCGAGGATCGCGAGCATCGGTCCTGGCGGCAGCGGCAGCGTCGCTACCGCGTCCTGCAGCGGCGACAGCGTCGTGATGGTGTCCGGCAGCAGAGCCAGGGCGGTGGTGTATGGCGCGGCCGCTGCGGGCGCGATGCCGGAGGCGGCGATGGCCCGCCGCGCCTGCGGCTGCGCGGCCGTCTCCCAGTAGTGGCGCAGGTCACGAAGCGCCTCGGCCGGCACATAGGGGAAGTGGCGCTGGGCAGAGCCGATCCAATCCGCGAGCGTCGTCAGCCCAGCGAGCCGCCAGGCCAGCGCCTGGTCACCGCGCGCCTCCCGCCGCAGCGGTTCCGGGGCGAACAGATGGAGCAGGCTGCGCACGAAGTCGAGCGCCGCGGCGCACGCCTCGGGGCCGATCTCGTTCTCGTTCGGCAGGCGATCGCCTTCTCGCGGCGGCCGGCCATGATGCCCTGTCACTGCCCGCATCAGCGGCAGGACATGCGACCAGCGCCATCCTTCGAACAGCGGCGCGATCAGCTCGTGGATCGGGCCTTCGGCGAGCAGCGCGAAGCCCGTGGTGTCGTGGCCCCGATCGATCGGGACGTTTGCACGGTCACCCAGCACGGCAGCCGGCCAGACCTCCGGCGCCTTGGCCTGAAACGATCGCGAGAACTTGCCGATGTCATGGAGCGCGACGAGGAAGGCAAGGGTGGATGCCGGAAGGCCAATGCCTGTTTGATGATCGAGCTGCTCGGCGCTCGCGGCGACGTCAAGGCTGTGTGCGACGACCGGATGAAACGGTGCAGCGGCCGCCGCGCATGGGCGTGCCTTGCCCCAGAAAGCCAGAGTTGCGTCGTGAAGGGGCACGGCTTTCAGGCCTCGCGGCGATCTCCTCGCCTCACCTAGCATGCTATGGCGAGTGGCTCAGTCCAGCCTTGTTTGTTCGTTGGGCGCGAACGGGTGGATCTGAAAATACCGGATGATGGGCCCGGCTTTGAGAGCGAGATGGGCACCGCCATGGCGTGAATGTCAATCGGCGTGGGAACGGGACCCCTGCAGCGCGCTGACGGCAGGGCGGCTGGATGCAGTGTCTCTTTCCCGCGGCGCAGCGGCTGGCTTCATGCTCGACCCCGTGACGCGCGCCGGGATGGAACTGGTCACGCCCTTTACCGGCTTCGTGCAGCCCGACGGCACGGAGCGCCGCGGCTACGCTGCCTTCGCCTTCGCGTCGGACGACACGCGCCTGGCGCAGGCGTTCAACGAGGGGCTCGCGCGCATCACCCGCGACGGCACGCTTCTCGACGTCCTGAAGCGCTACGGCTTCGACGAAGGCGACCTGCCGGGCGACCCCACCGCGGAAGCGCTGTGCCGGGGCTGATCACGAACGCCGGCAGCAGGGCATGAACTTCTGGGAGATCCTGGCCTGGATCCTCAGTGGGCTCGGCGTGACGCTGGAGGTCACGGTCTTCGCTTTCGCCGTCGCGGCACCCTTCGCCTTCGTCTTCGGCATCCTGGAGTATCGCAGCACCGGCTTGGCCCGGATGCTGGTGACTGGCTTCATCGAGCAGGGGCAGGTGATGCCCGCGCCGGCTGAGGTCGCGCGGCTCAGACCCGCCGCGTCCACCAACACCGTCCCGGCGCCGCGCGCGGCGAGCCGGAAGGCGGCACTGGCGCCCAGCACGCCACCCCCGACGACGACGACCTTCACGCGGGCCGCGCTTCCCGTGCCACCGTGCGGTCATCGGCGCGGGCGGTGTAGCGGATGCCGCGGCGCGTGGCCCACAGGTTCTCGAACTGGAAGAGCGGCGTGAAGGCCTCGTCGTCCAGGGCCAGCTTCGCGGCCTCGCGCTGCAGCCGCTCGCGCTCGGCATCGTCCACCGTGGCGCCGGCGCGGTCCACCAGCGCGTCGAGAGTGGGGTTGCTGTAGCGGCCGGAATTGAAGGCACCCGTGCCGGCCTGCGGATTGAAGGTCATCAACATCTGCACGAGCAGGTAGCTGGACTCCACGGTCGGGCTGCCCCAGGCGCCGAGCCGCGCATCGAATTCCTGCCGCGCCATGGCGTTGGAGAAGGTGGCCCACGGCCGCGCCTCCACCTGCGTGCGCACGCCGATGCGCGTCCACATCTGCACGACGGCCTGCGCGGTGCGGGCGTCGTTGGGGTAGCGGTCATTGGGCGTGTGCAGCGTCATGCGGAAGCCGTCGGGATAGCCGGCTTCGGCCAGCAGCTGGCGTGCGGCAGCGGGATCGTAGGGCGTCGGCCGGATGTCGGGGTTGTAGGAGAAGGCGCCGGGCGGCAGCCATTGGCCGGTTGGTGTCGCCGTGCCCTCCATCACCTGGTCGCAAAGTCCCGTGCGGTTGATGGCGAACGAGAGCGCGCGGCGCACGCGGATGTCCAGGAACGGGTTGCGCGCCAGCGGCCGTCCCTCGTTGTCCGTCACATGCTGAGGCGCCTCCTGCCGCGAGAAGTCGTAGGCCAGGTACATCACGCGCAGGCTCGGGATCTGCGTGAGCGTGACGCGTGCATCACGGCGGAGCGTCGGCAGGTCGGCGGTTGGCACCTGGTCAATGACATCCACGTCACCGGAGAGCAGCGCGGCGGTGCGCGCGGCGTTGTTGCGGAGCGTCCGGTAGTTCACGCGCGCCCAGGGCTCGGCCGGGCCCCAGTATTGGTCGAATCGGACCATCTCCGTCCGGTCGTTCTGCACGTGGTTGAGCAGCCGATAGGGGCCGGTGCCGATCGCCGCACGGCCGGAGTTGTAGTCCTCGGTGGTCGCACCCTCGCCGGCGTGGCGGGAGACGATGAAGACCGATCCCAGCTGTATCGGCAGCATCGGATCCGGGCGCGCGGTGTGCAGGCGCACCAGCAGCGGGCCCGCGACCTCCACCGTCACGCCGCGGATGAAGCCGGCGAAATTGCCGGGGCTGTTCGGCACGTTGGGGATGCGCGCGAAACTGAAGGCCACGTCGTCGGCCGTGAAGTCGCGCCCGTCATGCCACTTCACGCCGGGGCGGAGCTGGCACTCCCAGACCGTTTCCGACACGGGACGCCAGGATTGCGCGAGGCCCGGCAGCAGGCGGCCCACCGGATCGCGCTCGATAAGGCGTTCGAACATGTGGCTGGAGAGCGCGGTATTGGGCCCCGCGTTGTAGAATTGCGGGTCGATGGAGGTGGGCGTCGCCGCAGTGGCGATGGTCAGCGTGCGCCCTTCCGGCGCGCTTCTGCCCTGGCCGAGCGCCGGGCTGGCAATGCCCGCGGCGACGCAAGCGAGGACGGTGCGGCGGGATGCTGCTGGGATCGTTTGGCGCATCGGGGGTCTCCTCGGGGTTCAGGACTCGGCCGCGGCGGCGCGCAGCCGCTCTGGTGTGACAGGGCCCGGTTCGGCATCGAGCACGGCGCGCAGCGATGTCACGGACTGGGTACGGAGGACGGGCGGGAGGTGGTCGAAGGCGGTGGCGAGCGCCTGGCTGGCGGCGAGCGGCCATTTCGCCTCGATCGCGGTGCGGAAAGGGCCGAAAGCCGATGCGGCCGGCGCCGCGCGCGGGCCGTAGCAGGCGGCGGCATGCGTTTCGCTCACAAGGCCATCCGCCACGTCGCGCCGGATGGAATCGGCCGCGCGTTCGCTGGCCGGCCCGAAGCCGCCGCCGGCCGGCGAGACCATGCGCACGACATCGCCGCGCGTCATGCGCAGCGCATCGATCTTGCCGAGTTTGGCTTCCTTCTCCGTGCCCGGATTGAGCACGGCGCGCGCGGTGCGTCCGGGCTGGCCGCCGGCATGGCCCCAGGGCTCGAAGTGGAAGCGTTCCATCCCGCGCACCGAGAGGATCAGGTCTTCCACGCGGCTTTCGAGGTCGATGCGCGTCGCATGGCCGCCACGGAAGCGGCCCGGCG
>JAYRQX010000673.1:0-6797 GCA_041910415.1 Acetobacteraceae bacterium
CTTCTCGAAGCCCGGCAGGTGCTGCGCGACGGTGTCGCCGAAACGCAGCGCGCCCTCTTCCACCAGCGACCAGATCGTCGCCGCCGTCACGACCTTGGTGTTGGAATACATCAGCCACAGCGACCGTCCGGTCGCCGGCGCCGCGTCCGGCCCCACCCGCGCCTGGCCGATGCTGCGGAAGAGCGCGAGCTTCCCGTGCCGCGCGACGGCCAGTTGCGCGCCGGGATGCAGCCCCTCCGCGACATGGCGTTCCACCGTGGCGACAAGCCGCGCGAATGCCGCGGGATCGAGGCCGAGCGCGACCGGATCGGCCTCGGGCAGCGGGAAGGTCATGGCGGGGGTCCTCCTGGTTCCCGGCAGTGCAGGCGCAATTGCCCGGGCCGGCAAGCCCGCGCCACCAGGAAATTGACCCCGCGCAAGGCAGGGCGCGGCCCGCCGGGGCATGGATTTCGATAGCGATTTCGCGTCATCCGTCCGTGGCCAGGCGCCATTCTTGATTTGCGCCGGCCCGCCGCGAAGGCGTAATGCTGCGCCGCAGCATGGCCACCGCGGCCCTCCAGAAAGGTCCCCCGATGCCCGCCTCCCGCCCCCTCGACCCCCTGCCGACCGTCTGGGACCCCGACAGCCGCGTGGGCGACATGCTGAGGGGCAAGCGCGGCCTCGTCGTCGGCGTCGCGAATGCGGATTCCATCGCCTATGGCTGCGCGGTGAAGCTGCGCGCCTTCGGCGCCGAGCTTGCCGTCACCTACCTGAACGCGAAGTCGGAGAAATACGTCCGCCCGCTGGCCGAGCAGCTGCAGGCCGGGATCATCGCGCCCTTGGATGTCGAGAATCCGGGCGAGCTGGAAAGGGTCTTCGAGCAGATCCGGAATGAATGGGGCGGCCTCGACTTCGTCATCCACTCCATCGCCTTCGCCCCGCGCGCGGATCTGCACGGGCGCGTGGTCGATTGCTCGGCGGAAGGCTTCGAGCAGGCGATGCGGGTCTCCTGCTGGTCCTTCCTGCGCATGGCGAAGCTGGCCGAGCCGCTGATGACGAAGGGCGGCGCGCTGGTGACCATGTCCTACTACGGCGCGGACAAGGTCGTCGGGAACTACAACATCATGGGTCCCGTGAAGGCGGCGCTGGAAGCCAGCGTGCGCTACGCGGCGGACGAACTGGGCGAGCGCGGCATCCGCGTCTTCGCGGTCTCCCCGGGTCCGCTCAAGACCCGCGCGGCGAGCGGCATCGCCGAGTTCGACGAGCTCGTGCAGATGGCCAAGGACCGCGCGCCGCAGCACCGGCTGGTGGACATCGCGGAAGTCGGGCGCGTCGTCGCCTTCCTGGTGGGCGGCGCGGCATCGGGCATGACGGGGGACACGATCTACGTGGACGCCGGCCTGCACAACGTCGCCTGAGGAGGCACGCCATGCGCAAGCCCCTGACGCCGGCCGAGGCCGCCTCGCTGGTGCCCGACGGTGCCACCGTCATGATCGGCGGCTTCCTCGGCGTGGGGTCTCCCCACCGCGTGATCGACGCGCTGGTCGCGCGCGGCGCGAAGGGGCTGACGGTGATCGGCAACGACACCGGGCGGCCCGCGCTCGGCATCGGCAAGCTCGTCGTCGCGGGCTGCGTCGCCCGTGCGATCGTCAGCCATATCGGCACCAACCCGGCGACCCAGCAGAAGATGATCGCCGGCGAGATGGCGGTGGAGCTCGTCCCCCAGGGTACGCTGGCCGAGCGCATCCGCGCCGCCGGCGCGGGCCTCGGCGGCGTGCTGACGCCGACCGGCATCGGTACCTCGGTCGCCGAGGGCAAGCAGGTCGTCACCGTGGATGGCCGCGACTACCTGCTGGAAAAGCCGCTCCACGCCGATGTCGCGCTGCTGCACTGCTTCGAGGCCGACTACTACGCCAACCTCAGCTACCGGCTGACCGCGCAGAACTTCAACCCGATCATGGCGCTCGCCGCGGAGACGGTGATCGCCGAGCCCGACGAGATCGTGCCGATCGGCCTGATCGCGCCCGACCATGTGCGCACGCCCGGCATCCTCGTCACCCATTTGGTCGAAAGGCCGCATTGAGATGGACGCCAAGGAGATCATCGCCCGCCGCGTCGCGCTGGAACTGCGCGACCGCACGCTCGTCAATCTCGGCATCGGCCTGCCGACGCTGGTCGCGCACTACGTGCCCGCCGGCATGCTCGTCGCCTTCCAGAGCGAGAACGGCATCATCGGCTTCGGCGCCCGTCCGCCCGAAGGCATGGAGGACCCCAACCTGACCGATGCCGGCGGCGGCTTCATCTCGGCGCTGCCGGGGGCCTTCGCCTTCGACAGCGCGACCTCCTTCGCGCTGATCCGCGGCGGGCATCTCGACATGACCGTGCTCGGCGGGCTGCAGGTGGATGCCAAGGGGCGGCTCGCGAACTGGATGGTGCCGGGCAGGATGGTCGCCGGCATGGGGGGTGCGATGGACCTCGTCGCCGGCGCGCGGCGCGTCGTCGTCGCCATGCAGCACGCGGCCCGGGGCGAGGCGAAGATCGTGAAGGAGCTGACGCTGCCGCCGACCGCCGCGCGCCCGGTCAGCCTGGTGGTGACCGACATGGCCGTCATCGAGCCGACATCCGACGGGCTGGTGCTGCGCGAACGCGCCCCGGGCGTGAGCGTGGACGCCATCCTGGCCGCCACCGAGGCCCCGCTCATCACACTCGCAGACACCCCCGAAATGCCGATCGCCGCGTGAGGGCCCAGCCATGATCAAGATCGCCAGCCTGACCGGCAAGACCTGGGACGACATCGCCGTGGGCGACACCGCCGGCATGAGCCGCACCTGCACGCCGCAGGACCTGATCGTCTTCGCCCATGCGTCGGGCAACTACAACCCGCTGCACCTGCCCGGCGAGGCCGAGCAGGAGACCGGGCGGCAGCCCGTCGCCCCCTCCATGTGGGGCGGGTCGCTCTTCTCCGCGATCCTCGGCAACAGCCTGCCCGGTCCCGGCACCACCTACCGCTCGCAGACGCTGATCTTCCACCAGCGCGTGCAGACCGGGGACGCGCTGACCGCGACGATCACGGTGCGGGAGAAGCTGCCGGGCAACCTCATCGTGCTCGACTGCGCGCTCCGCCGCGCCGATGGCGCGATGGTGGCCGAGGGCGTGGCCGAGGTCTCGCCGCCGCTCGACCGCATCACGACCGATGGGGTGGTGGTGCCCGAGCTCGCCTTCGCCCCGCGCGGCAAGTTCGACCGCCTGCTGCGCGCCTGCCGCGGCATCCCGCCCATGCCGACCGCGGTGGTGGCGCCGACCGACCCGCATTCCCTGGGCGGCGCCTGGCAGGCGGCGAAGGAGGAGCTGATCGCGCCGATCCTGGTGGGGCCGGAGGCTGCGATCCGCGCCGCGGCCGAGACGATCGGCTGGGACCTGCACGGCGCGCGGATCGAGGACGTGGCGGATATCCACGCCGCCCCCGCCCGCGCCGTCGCCATGGTGCACGAGGCCGCGGCCCAGGCGGTGATGAAGGGCAACATCCATTCCGACGAGGTGCTGCGCCACGTCACGAAATCCGATGGCGGGCTGCGCGCGGGCCGCCGCGTCAGCCATGTCTTCGTGCTCGACGTCCCCGGGCGCGAGGGGCTGATGCTGATCACGGATGCGGCCATCAACATCCTGCCCGACCTCACCACCAAGGCCGACATCGTGCAGAACGCGATCGACCTCGCGCATGCGCTGGGGCTGCCGCAGCCGCGCGTCGGCATCCTCTCGGCGGTCGAGACGATCAACACGGCGATCCCCTCCACCCTCGACGCGGCGATCCTGTCCAAGATGGCCGATCGCGGGCAGATCACGGGCGGGCTGGTGGACGGGCCGCTCGCCATGGACAATGCGGTCGATCTGGAAGCGGCCAAGACCAAGGGCATCGTCTCCTCGGTCGCGGGGCGCGCGGATGTGCTGGTCGCGCCCAACCTGGAATCCGGCAACATGCTGGCCAAGCAACTGGTCTTCCTGAGCCATGCGGACACCGGCGGCCTCGTCGTCGGTGCCAAGGCGCCGGTGATGCTGACCAGCCGCGCCGATGACGAGCATGCGCGGCTGATGTCGGCGGCGCTCGCGGTGCTCTACGCGCATTGGCGCAGCACGGGGCAGAGCCTGGTGTCCGGGGACGCGGCATGACCGACGCCGTCCTCGTCCTCAACGCCGGCTCCTCCTCGATCAAGTTCGAGCTCTTCGCGATCGAGCGCGGCCAGGCCGAGCCGCGTTTCGAAGGGCAGATGGAGGGCATCGGCGCCTCCCCCCACCTGATCGCGCGCGACGCCGCGCGGCAGGTGCTGGCCGACCATCGCTGGCCGGGGCCGGAGGTCGCCGACCACGCGACCGCGCTCGACCTGATCGCACGCGACCTCGCCCCGGTGGTCGCGACGTACAGGATTGTCGCGGTCGGGCATCGCGTGGTGCATGGCGGGCCCGACATGGCGGCGCCCGTGCTGGTGGACGACGCCGTGATGGCGAAGCTCCGCGCGCTGGTTCCCCTCGCACCGCTGCACCAGCCCCACAACATCGCGGGCATCGTGGCGGCCATGGCGCGGCTGCCCGACGTGCCGCAGATCGCCTGCTTCGACACCGCCTTCCACCGCAGCCATGCCTGGGAAGCCGACACCTTCGCCCTGCCGCCCGATTTTTATGATCGCGGCATCCGGCGCTACGGCTTCCACGGGCTGTCCTACGAATACATCGCGGACCTCCTGGGGCGGGACGAAGCCGCGCTCGCCGCCGGGCGCGTCGTCGTCGCCCATCTCGGCAACGGCGCCTCGCTTTGCGCCATCCGCGATGGCCGCAGCGTCGACAGCACCATGGGCTTCACCGCGCTGGACGGGGTGCCGATGGGCACGCGGTCCGGCCAGATCGACCCCGGCGTGTTGTTGCATCTCATGGACGCCGAGGGCATGACCTCCGCGCAGCTGACGAAATTCCTCTACGGCGGCTGCGGGCTCAAGGGCATGTCGGGCGTCAGCCAGGATGTGCGGGAAATCGAGGCCGCCGCCGCCTCCGGCAACGATCGCGCCGCGCGCGCCCTGTCCCACTTCGCCTGGCGGGTGCGGCGGGAGATCGGGGCCCTTGCCGCCGCGCTCGGCGGCATCGACGCCCTGGTCTTCACGGCCGGAATCGGCGAAAACGCCCGCTCGCTGCGGGCGCGGATCTGCGAGGGCCTGGAATTCCTGGGCCTTTCCGTGGACCCTGCCCGCAACGAAGCGAATGCCGACGAGATTTCCCCCGCCGGTTCCGCCGTCCGCGTGCTGGTGCGCAAGACGGATGAGGAGCTGATGATCGCGCGCCACGTGCTGGAGCGCCTGGGATACGGAGCCTGACGCGATGAATGCCATGCCGAAGCGCCCTGGCCGCGAGCTGGTCGAGAAGGGCGCGGAGACCATCTCCCGCGCGATCGAGCAGACCCGCGTGCTGACCGACGTTGCGGCGAAGCAGATGGGCGCGCTGATGCCGAAGGTGCCGCAGGGCAGGCTGCCCTTCGCGAACATCTGGGCGCTCGCGGCGCGGCCACCGCACCAGGCGGTCGCCGACGCCTTCGAATACACGGTGGATGCGACCCAGCGCCTGATCCTGTTCTGGGACGCGATGCGCCAGGCCGGCAACACTTTTGTTCAACACGAGCGCGAGGGATGCCCGCCCGTGCTCGTCTTCGATTACGAGATGCTGGTGGACGGCCGCACCCTGCCGCGCCCCTGCAACTACGCCTTGGTGAAGATCAACCCACCCAAGGACTTCCCGGCGACCGACCCGGCGCTGCGCCCCTTCGTCATCATCGACCCGCGCGCCGGCCACGGCGCCGGCATCGGCGGCTTCAAATCCGACAGCCAGGTGGGCGTCGCGCTCCGCCGCCGCCATCCCGTCTACTTCGTCATCTTCTTCCGCGATCCCGAGCCCGGCCAGAGCATCCTCGACATCACGGCCGCCGAGGGCATGTTCCTGCGCACCATCCACGACCTGCACCCGAAGGCGCCGAAGCCCGTCGTCATCGGCAACTGCCAGGGCGGCTGGGCGGTGATGATGCTGGGCGCCACCTCGCCCGAACTCACGGGCCCGCTGGTGCTGAACGGCGCGCCACTTTCCTACTGGGCGGGCGAGACCGGCAAGAACCCGATGCGCTACCTGGGCGGCCTCGCCGGCGGTGCCTGGCCGTCGGCGCTGCTGGCCGATCTCGGCAACGGCAAGTTCGATGGCGCCAACCTGGTGCTGAACTTCGAGAGCCTCTCCCCGGCCGCCACCTGGTTCAAGAAATACTTCGACCTCTATGCCAAGGCCGATACCGAGACCGAGCGCTTCCTGGAATTCGAGCGTTGGTGGGGCGGCTTCTTCCTGATGAACGCGGACGAGATCCGCTGGATCGTCGAGAACCTCTTCATCGGCGACCGCTTCGCGCGCGGGCGCCTGCAGGCGGGCCCCGGCGCGTCCTTCGACATGAAGGCGGTGCGCTCGCCCGTCGTCGTCTTCGCCTCGGCCGGCGACAACATCACGCCCCCCGGCCAGGCGCTCCGCTGGATCGCCGACGTCTACAAGGACGAGCAGGAGATCAAGACGCTCGGCCAGACCATCATCTACCTGGTTCACCACGAGATCGGGCATCTCGGCATCTTCGTCTCGGGCTCCGTCGCCAATCGCGAGCATTCGGAGATCGCGACGACGCTCGACATGATCGAGGCGGTCGCACCCGGCCTCTACGAGATGCGCATCACCGAGCGCGAGAGCGACGAACCCGGCGCGCCGCGCCAGGTGGAGTTCGTGGAGCGCCGCATCGCCGACATCCGGAC
>JAYRQX010000674.1:0-1978 GCA_041910415.1 Acetobacteraceae bacterium
CCCCCTCTACCTCGCGGCACCGCGCCCCGTCGTGCGCCGCTCCGGCACCTGGATCATGGTGGACGATGAGCGCCTGCGCCTCGAGCCCGGCGAGACGCCGGAAATCCGCAGCGTCCGCTTCCGTACCCTGGGTTGCTACCCGCTGTCCGGCGCCGTCGAGAGCACCGCCGCGACGCTGCCGGAGGTGATCGAGGAGATGCGTCGCGCCCGCGTGTCCGAACGCCAGGGACGGCTGATCGACGCCGACGAGGACGCCTCGATGGAGCGCAAGAAGCGCGAGGGGTATTTCTGATGTCGGGCGGCATCCTGCGCGTGCTGACCTGCGGATCGGTGGACGATGGCAAGTCCACGCTGATCGGCCGCCTGCTGCACGACACCGGCGCAATCCCCGAGGACATCCTCGACGCGATCCGCCGCGACAGCCGCAAGCACGGCACGACGGGTGAGGCGCCCGACCTCGCCTTGCTGATGGACGGGTTGGAGGCCGAGCGCCAGCAGGGCATCACCATCGATGTCGCGCACCGCGCCTTCGCCTCCGAACACCGCCGCTTCGTCCTGCTCGACTGTCCGGGCCATGAGCAGTTCACGCGCAACATGGCGACCGCGGCCTCCGAGGCGGATGTCGCGATCGTGCTGACGGACGCGCGCAAAGGCGTGCTGACGCAGACGCGCCGCCATGCCGCGATCTGCGCGCTCATGGGCGTGCCGCGCCTCGTCCTCGCCGTGAACAAGATGGACCTGGTCGATTTCGCCGCGCCTGTTTTCGAGGCGATCGCCGCGGAGTTCCGTGCCTTCGCCGCCCGCCTCGGGATCACGGCGCTTGATGTCGTGCCGATCGCGGCGCGCGATGGCGACAATGTCGTCCACGCCACGCCGCGCCTCGCATGGCATCCGGGCCCGACGCTGCTCGCGCTGCTGGAATCCCAGCCGGAAGGTCAGGCCGCCACCCTTCCCTTCCGCTTCCCCGTCCAATGGGTCAACCGCCCGAACGCCGACTTTCGCGGCTTCTCCGGCACCGTCTCCTCTGGCCGGATCGAAGCGGGCGCAGAGGTGGTCGTGGCCAGTTCCGGCCGCCCCGCGCGCATCGCCCGCATCGTCACCGCCGATGGCGACCTGCCCGCCGCCGAGAGCGGCGAAGCCGTGACCTTCGTCCTCGACCGCGAGCTCGACATCGCCCGCGGCGACATGCTCGCCGCACCCGATACCCGGCCCGAGACGACCGACCAGTTCGCCGCGACGCTCATCTGGATGGACGACGAGAAGCTGCTGCCTGGTCGGCGCTACGCCATGCGCACGGGCCATGCCTGGACAGAGGTCTCGATCAGCTCCATCCGCCACCGGCTGGATGTCGAGACGCTCGAGCACCTCGCGGCGCGCAACCTGGCCATGAACGAGATCGGCCTCTGCCATCTCTCCGCGACCGCGCGCGTGCCGCTGGACCCCTATGCGGAGAACCGTGCCACCGGGGCCTTCATCCTGGTGGACCGCTTCACCAACCGCACCGTCGCCGCGGGGATGATGGCCCACGCGCTCCGCCGCGCGCAGAACATCCACATCGAGGACTTCCCGGTTGACAAGGCCGCCCGCGCCGCACTGGTTGGCCAGGCGCCACGCGTGCTGTGGTTCACCGGACTCTCCGGCTCGGGCAAATCCTCCATTGCCAAGCGCGTCGAGCGTGCGCTGCACGATTCCGGACGCCTGACCTACAGCCTCGACGGCGACAACCTTCGCCACGGCCTGAACCGCGATCTCGGCTTCACCGCCGCCGACCGTGTCGAGAACATCCGCCGCGTGGGCGAGGTGGCGAAGCTGATGACGGATGCGGGCCTCATCGTGCTCTGCGCCTTCATCTCGCCATTCACGGCCGAACGCCGCATGGTCCGCGATCTCTTCCCAGGCGGCGAGTTTGCGGAGATCTACGTCGACACACCGATCGAGGAATGCATCCGGCGCGATCCGAAGGGCCTCTACGCAAAGG
>JAYRQX010000675.1:0-4171 GCA_041910415.1 Acetobacteraceae bacterium
CGTGCGCAGCCGGCACATGCGCCTGGATCAGTTCGATCCCGCCGCGCTCAACGCCCTCTTCGCCGAGATGCGCGCCGAGGCCGAAGGCGTCGTCCGCATGGGCGCGCCGGACGCCCCGCTGACGGAGGTGCGCACGGCCTATATGCGCTACCGCGGCCAGGGGCACGAGATCACCGTCACGCTGCCGACGCGCCCCTACACCGCCGGAGACGTCGCGCTTCTCCGCAAGGGCTTCGAAAGCGCGTACGCTGCCCTGTTCAGCCGCATCATTCCCAAGCTGGAGGTCGAAGGGCTGACCTGGTCCCTTGCGCTCAGCACCAGCCGCGAACTGCCGAAGCCGGTCGCGGCGCCACCGCCGATCGCCGCACCACCGGCCGCGGGCGCGCGCCGCCTGCTCGACCCCGCGACCGGCGAGGGTGACGAGGCCGCGCTGCACGAACGCAAGGCGCTCTCGCCCGGCATGACCGTCGCGGGCCCTGCGCTGATCGTCGAAGACGGCACCACCACCATCGTCCCGCGCGGCTTTTCCGCGCGCATCAACGCCCTCGGCCAGATCGTCCTGGAGTCCACGCCATGAGCGACGCGCACAAGAAGATCCGCTACCAGGTGATGTGGAACCGCCTGCTGTCCGTCGTCGAAGAGCAGGCCAAGACGCTGGTCCGCACCGCCTTCTCCACCAGCGCGCGCGAGGCCGGCGACATTTCTGCGGGTGTCTTCGACATGCAGGGCCGCATGCTCGCCCAGGCGGTCACCGGCACGCCGGGCCATGTGAATTCCATGGCGCGCAGCGTCATCCATTTCTTGAACGAATATCCAGCCCACACGATGAAAGAGGGCGATCACTACGTCACCAACGATCCCTGGAAGGGCTGCGGGCATCTCTACGACATCGTCGTGACCTCGCCCGCCTTCCATCGTGGAAAAATGGTGGGGCTGTTCTCCTGCACCGTGCATGTCGTCGATGTCGGCGGCATGGGCCCGTCCACCGACGGCAAGCAGGTGTTCCACGAAGGCCTCTTCATCCCGATCCTGCCGCTGGCCAAGGAAGGCAAGCTGGAGGAAGGGTTGATGAAGCTCATCCGCTCCAACACCCGTGAACCGATCCAGGTCGAGGGCGACATCTTTGCTCTCATGGCCTGCAACGAGACGGGCGAAAGACGCCTCTCCGACATGATGGGCGAATACGGCCTCGACGATCTCGAGGATCTCGGCGGGCACATCATCTCGACCTCGCGCGCCGGCATGGAAGCGGCGATCGCCAAGCTGCCGCAGGGCACCTGGCACAGCGAGATGCGGATCGACGGGCTGAACGACCCGATCGACCTCAAGGCTTCCGTCACCATCGCGGGCGACCATGTGCATGTGGACTATGCCGGCACCTCGCCCGTGCAGCCCGCCGGCATCAACTGCCCGATCTGCTACACAGAGGCCTACACTGCCTTCGGCATCAAATGCATCGTGGCGCCGGAGCTGCCGAACAATGCCGGCACGCTGGATGCGGTGCGCGTGACGGCGCCGGACGGCTGCATCCTGAACGCGCCCTGGCCGGTCGCGGTGAATGCGCGCTCCACCATGGGCCACATGCTGCCCGACGTGGTCTTCGGCGCCATCAACCAGGCCATGCCGGGCAGCGTGCCGGCGGAAGGCACGTCCAACCTCTGGAACATCCGCATCGGCGCGGGGCCGGGGATCACGGGGCCGGAAACCAAGGGGCCGGCCTTCATGCTGCTGAGCTTCCACTCGGGGGGAGCGGGCGCGCGGCCGCGGCTCGATGGGCTCTCCGCGACGCCCTTCCCGTCCGGCGTGCGCAACGTGCCGGTCGAGGTGAACGAGACCATCGCGCCCATCGTCATCTGGCGAAAGGAACTGCGTCCGGACAGCGGCGGCGTGGGCGAGCATCGCGGCGGTCTCGGCCAGGTCATGGAGATCAGCCGCATCGATGGCGAATCCTTCGGCATCTTCCCGACCTTCGAACGTGTGCGGCATCCCGCCCGTGGCCGTGATGGCGGCGGCCCGGGTGGGCGCGGGCGGCTCTCCCTTGCCTCGGGCACCGAGCTGCGCCCGAAGGGCTTCCAGACCGTCCCCGCCGGTGATCGGCTGGTGGTGGAGATGCCCGGCGGCGGCGGCTATGGCGACCCCGCGAAGCGCGACCCCGCTAAGATCGAACGTGACCGCAAGCTCGGCCTCGTGACACAGTAGCCCCGCAGGAACAGAGGAGGAGGTACGCCATGGTCATCGTCCAGGTGAACTACCGGCGCCCCGATATGCCGAAGGCGGAATGGGAAGCGCGCTACACCGACGACCGCGCAAAGCAGTTCCTGTCCGTGGGCGGGCTGCAGTGGAAGATCTGGCTCGACAACGCGGATGAACGCCGCGCCGGCGGCATCTACCTCTTCGCCGATCGCGCGGCGGCCGAGGCCTATGTGAACGGCTCGATCGTCGCGCGCATCAAGGCGAATCCGGATGTATCGGAACTCGACATCCGCATCTTCGACGTGCGCGACCGCATGACCGCCATCACCAACGGTCCCGTGCCGTCGCTGAAGCTGGCGGCGGAGTGAGGCCGGCGCCGTCCTGGGACGGCGCGGCGAGCACGAGCGTCCAGAACAGCCGCGGGATGCCGCCCGGCATCATGCCGGGCCCCGCGGCGTGGCCTCCGCCCATCTGTGTGACCTCGGGCGCCAGCATGTTGGCGCGATGGCCCGGACTGCCGATCCACATCGCCACGGCCGCCCACGGATCGGCGAGCCCCGCCGCGACGTTTTCGCGACAGCTGCGCCAGCGATAGCCGATGCGGTGCAGCCGCTGGCCGACGTCACTGCCGTCGCGGCCGCGATGCGTCATCCGGTTGCCGGCCAGCATGTCCTGCGAATGCAACTGCGCGGCGCGGGAGAGCCTGGGGTCCTGCGCCAGCGGCGCCATGCCGGATCGGACGCGAAACGCGTTCACCTCGGCCAGCAATGCCGCTTCCAGGGCATCGGTCGCCGCGGCGGCGCCCGGCAGCATTGCAGCGATGAAGACGCGCCTCAGCACGCGCCAAGCCCGCGCATCGCGCAGGCGGCCAGCGCCTCGGGCGCATCCTCCACGCCCACCGTCACGACACCCGGCTCGCCATCCGGCGGCTCCAGCGCGGCGAATTGGCTCGCCATCAGGCTGGCCGGCATGAAGTGGCCCTGGCGCGCCGCCTGTCGCCCGCCGATCAACTCCATCGTCCCGGCCAGGTGCACGAAGCGCACGTCGCCATGCCCGTCGCGCAGCGCGTCGCGATAGGCGCGCTTCAGCGCGGAGCAGCCGATCACCACGCCCCGCCCAGCGGCCCGCGCCTTCGCGATGCGCGCGGCGATCGCCGCGAGCCAGGGCCAGCGGTCGTCATCGGTCAGCGGCATGCCGGCGCTCATCTTCGCGACGTTGGCGGCGGGGTGGAACGCGTCGCCATCCTCGAACCCCCAGCCGAGCTTCTCGGCGAGCAGCGGCCCGACGGTCGATTTTCCGCAGCCCGAGACGCCCATGACGATGACGGCGGCGAAGCTCATGCTGATGTCTTCGGCTCCAGATGCCCGCCGAAGCCGTGGCGCATCGCGGACAACGCCTTCTCCGCGAACAACGCCTCGTTGCGGGACGCGAAGCGCGCGAAGAGCGCGGCCGTCAGCACGGGCGCGGAGACGGCGGTCTCCACCGCCTGCTGCACGGTCCAGCGCCCTTCGCCGGAATCGCCGACGCGCCCGGAGTAATGCGTGAGTTCCGGATCCTCCGCCAGCGCCGCCGCAGTCAGGTCGAGCAGCCACGATGTGATCACCGATCCACGCCGCCAGACCTCCGCCACATCCGCGACATCGACCGTCAATCGGTGTTCGGGCGGCAGTTCCGGGCTGTCTGCGTGGCGCAGCAGGTCCAGCCCTTCGGCGAGCGCCTGCATCATCCCGTACTCGATCCCGTTATGGATCATCTTCACGAGATGCCCTGCGCCGGACGCGCCGCAATGCAGCCAGCCTTCTTCGCCATTCGGCGCGCGGCCCTCGCGCCGCGGCGTGCGCGGGATGCCGCCCGCACCGGGCGCGAGCGCGGAGAAGATCGGCGCCAACCGCTGCACCGGCTCCGCCTCACCGCCGATCATCAGGCAATAGCCGCGCTCCAGCCCCCAGACGCCGCCGGAGGTACCGATATCGAGGTA
>JAYRQX010000676.1:0-1681 GCA_041910415.1 Acetobacteraceae bacterium
GAGCCCGTCGCGCAGCGTCGAATCGGGGGTGAGGTCGCTGCGCTGGGACAGGTTCAGCCCGGCGCCGAGGCCGATATACGGGCCGATGACGGGGTTCTGCAGCAATGGCGGCGGCGCGGCGGGCGCCGCAGCGGGCGCGGCATCCTGGGCCCAGGCGACGGCAGGCACCAGCAAGGCCGCGCAGAGCGCGGCCCTGAAGCTGGTGCGCGGTCCCGGCAGGGGCCTCGGTCTCGTCACGGCGGGGGGAATCCGATGTTTCGCAGGTGCGAGCAGGATGGCGCGCCGCGGCAGGCTAGACAAGAACAGGTTGACCAATGCTTCCAAGCGTACGCCGCGTGGCTCGTAGCCGGGGCGTCAAAGCCCGGCCAGCGCCTGGGCGTCGGACAGCCCGGCCAGGCTGCCCCGCGCCAGCAGACGGTTGGCGTGGCCCATCTTGCGGCCGGGCCGGGCCTCGGCCTTGCCGTAGAGGTGCGGCACGACCCCCTCCATGGCGAGCAGCGATGCCCAGCGCGCCATGTCGTCGGGTCCCACGAGGTTCCGCATGACCGCGTCGTGGTGGCGGGCCGCCGAGGCGAGCGGCAGGCCGGCGACGGCCCTGACATGCTGCTCGAACTGGCTGGCGGCGCAGGCATCCATGGTCCAGTGGCCGGAATTGTGGGGACGCGGCGCGATCTCGTTGCCCAGCACCCGGCCGTCGGGGAGCAGGAACAGCTCCAGCGCGACGACCCCGACGAGGTCGAGCCCTTCGGCGACGCGGGCGACATGGCGGCGGGCGGCGTCGGCGACATCCTCCGGCACGCGGGCGGGGGCGAAGGAGAGGTCGAGGATATGGTGGCGGTGGCGGTTCTCGACCGCGTCGAACACCGCCACCGTGCCGTCGGCGCCGCGCGCGGCGATGGCGGAGAGCTCGGCCACGAAGGGCACGAAGGCTTCCAGCACCAGAGGCTTGGGGGCGAGGCGCGCGAAGGCCTCCGCCGCATCCTCGGGCCTGCGCAGCACGGCCTGGCCGCGGCCGTCATAGCCCATGCGGGTGGTCTTGAGCACGGCGGGCAGGCCGAGCGCGGCGATGGCGGCCGCGAGGTCGGCGTCCGTCCGTACCTCCCGCCAGGCGGCAACGGGCACGCCGATATCGTCCAGGAAACGCTTCTCGGCGATGCGGTCCTGGCAGGTCGCGAGCGCCTTCACGCCAGGCCGGCAATCGGCCAGCGGCGCCAGGATTTCGAGCGTCTGCGCGGGGACGTTCTCGAACTCGAAGGTCACGACATCCACGGCCGCGGCGAAGCGGGCGAGCGCCTCCGCATCCTCGTAGCCGGCGACGCTGCGGGCGGCGGAGACGAGCATGCCCGGGCTGTCATCCTCGGGCGCATAGACGTGGCAGCGGTAGCCGAGGCGCGCGGCGGCCAGCGCCGACATGCGGCCGAGCTGCCCGCCGCCGAGGATGCCGATGGTCGCGCCGGGCGGGAGCGCCATGGTCAGGCCGGGTTCTCGGCGACGGAGGCCGTCTGGGCGGTGCGGAACGCCTCCAGCCGCTCCGCGAGGGCCGGATCGGTGGTCGCGAGGATGGCGGCGGCGAGCAGCCCGGCATTGGTGGCGCCGGCCTTGCCGATGGCGAGGGTGCCCACGGGAATGCCGGCCGGCATCTGCACGATGGAGAGCAGGCTGTCCTGGCCGGAGAGCGCCC
>JAYRQX010000677.1:0-16631 GCA_041910415.1 Acetobacteraceae bacterium
ATGATGCGCCGGCAGCTCGACCAGGCGCGGGCGCGGCAGGCCAATCCGGCCGCCCTGCAGAATGCCGAGGCGCGGCTCGAGGAAGCGGAGCGCATGCAGCCCGCGAGCCGCGCCGAACTCGCCGAGCGCGAAGCGGCGCAGGCGCGCGCGCGGACCGCGATCCGGGCGCTGCAGGGGCTCTGACGGCGCCGCTATTCGGCGGCGGCGCGAGTGGGTTGCGGTGTCAGCGAATAGCGCGTGAAGCTCCGGTTCAGCGCGGGCAGCGGCGCGATCTCCATCTCGCCCAGCGCCGGGCGCATCAGGATCATCGCAACCGTCGCCGAGAGATTGCCGCCGAGGTTCATCCGCGGCGGGCGGCAGACCGACCAGGGCGACTGCCAGTCGTCGAAGAAGGCCTCGCGCAGATCCTCGATCGTCAGCCTGCCGCGCTTCGCGGTCAGTGCCGCGCGCACGCGGCTATCGCGATAGATGCTGTCGGGCGTGCCGAGCAGGCCCATGTCCTTCAGCTTCGACAGCGCCACCGGGCTCAGCCAGTGGTTGGCATGGACGAGGATGCCGCCTTCGGGGTGGAGAACAAAGGATTCGTCCGGCGCGCATTCCACATCGACGCCGAAGCCGCCGGCCTGGCTGAGCATCAGGTTGTTCGAGGCGCTCTTCCGCGTCGTGTAGAGCACGCGGAAGGCGAGCGCGACCTGCTCCTGTTCCAGCGCCTTGCGCCGCAGCAGGGACAGCGGCACGCCGTCCTGCGTGTAGTCGCGGTCGCTTTCCAGGTAGTTCGCGGTGATGGCGATGCCCGCCGCGTTCATCCCGCAGCGCGCGAGGCCGCCCGCTTCGACGAAGGTCAGCACGTCGGGGCCATCGTCACGGCGGATGCGCAGCACGACGCCCGTTTCGGCGCATTCGCTCTTCCAGTCCCAGTTCTGGCCGTGGATCAGCACGCCGTCGGCCGTCGCCTCCGGCAGGATGATGGCGCCGGTGCAGCCATCGGGGTCCTTGCGCGCGGCTTCCGCGCGCTTGGCGAGCTGCAGGATCTCGGTGCGGCAGTTGACGAGCACCACATCCTCGAAGGCCGCGTCCGCGCCGGCGGCGATGCCGCGCATCTCGGCCACGTAGTCCGGCTCGAAGGCCTCGATCCGCGGCACGAAGGCGCGGGCCAGCGCGCGCACCTTCTCCACGTCCTGGCCGGAGGTCGCGAGCTGCGCGCCGTAATGGGCGAGCGACTTGTGCACGCGTTCCTTCGCCGCGCGGCCATAGGCGCGGCCCCGCGCCTCCGGCGGGCCGGAGAGTTCGATCAGCGGGAAGGGTTCGATCGTGGCCATGGCGGGTTTCCTCCGCGAAACGGGGCAAGACCCTGCCATGGAACCTGGCGCGAGGCGAGGCGCCGTCAGCGGAAGACGGGCGCGCTGTCGTCCGCGGCGGGTTCGGGCGAGGGCGGTGCCTCGATCCGCACCGAGGCCGGGTCCACGCCGGTGCCCTTGTCGATCCAGTAGGTCACGCTTTCCGGCCAGAAGATCACCACCGCCACCAGCACCAGCTGCAGCAGCAGCCAGGGCACCGCGCCCCAGTAGATGTCGCGGCTCAGCACCTCCTTGGGCGCGATGCCGCGCAGGTAGAACAGCGCGAAGCCGAAGGGCGGATGCATGAAGCTGGTCTGCAGGTTGATGCAGAGCAGCACCCCGAACCACACGAGGTCGATGCCGAGCGCGCGCGCCACCGGGACGAGCAGCGGGATGACGATGAAGGCGATCTCGAAGAAGTCGAGGAAGAAGGCCAGGAAGAAGATGAAGAGGTTGACGAAGATGAGGAACCCCACTTGGCCGCCCGGCAGGTGGGAGAGCAGGTGTTCGATCCAGCGGCCGCCATCCACGCCCTGGAAGACCAGGCTGAACACCGTCGCACCGATCAGGATGTAGATGACCATCGCCGTGATGCGCATGGTGTTGCCCATGGCCTCGCGCATCAGCACCCAGGAGAAGCGCCGGTTCGCCAAAGCGAGCGCGACGGCGCCGACCACGCCCATCGCGCCGGCTTCGGTCGGCGAGGCGAGGCCCATGAAGATCGTGCCGAGCACCATGAAGATCAGTACGATCGAGGGCACCATGCCCTTCAGCACGCGCCACCACAGCGGCCAGCCCCGCTCCATCAGCGCCTCGTCCGGCAGCGGCGGCACCTTGTGCGGCGCCACGATGGAGACGACCGCGATGAAGGCAACGAAGAGAAGCACCTGCAGGATCGAGGGGCCGATCGCACCCGCATACATGTCGCCCACGCTGCGGCCGAGCTGCTCCCCCAGCACGATCAGCACGAGCGAGGGCGGGATCAGCTGGGTGATGGTGCCGGAGGCCGCGATCACGCCCGTCGCGATCCGCATGTCGTAGCCGTAGCGCATCATGATGGGCAGCGAGATCATGCCCATGGCGATGACCGAGGCCGCCACCGTGCCGGTGATGGCGCCGAGCACCGCGCCCACGAGGATCACCGCATAGGCGAGGCCGCCCGGGATCTTGCCGAAGAGCTGCCCCGTGCCTTCCAGCAGGTCCTCGGCCAGCCCGCATCGTTCGAGGATCGCGCCCATCAGGGTGAAATACGGGATGGCGAGCAGGATCTCGTTCGAGAGGATGTTGAAGACGCGCAGCGGCAGGTTGCCGAGCCAGGCGGTGGTGAAGAAGCCGAGCTCGATCGACAGGAAGCCGAAGAAGAGCCCGACGGCGGAGAGCGAGAAGGCGACCGGGAAGCCCAGGACGAGGAAGAGGACCAGCCCCGCGAACATCAGGGGCGGCATGATCTCGACGGTCACGGGCGCGCCCTCATTGTTCCGGACGCACGTATTCGGCGACCGCCTCGCCGGCCGGCACCTCGCCCCGCAGCATCGCGATACGCTTGATCAGCTCCGACACGCCCTGGACGGTCATGAGCGCGAAGCCGAGCGGCATCAGGATCTTCACGGGCCAGCGGATCAGACCGCCCGGCGCGCCCGAGACTTCGTGCCGCGTCCAGGATTCGAGGAAGAAGGGCCAGGTCATCCAGGTCAGCAGCGCCATGGCAGGCAGCAGGAAGACGATCAGGCCGAAGACATCGATCCAGAGCCTGGTCCGCGGTCCGACCCAGCCATAGAGCAGGTCCACCCGGACATGCTCGTTCCGGCGGAGCGTGTAGGCGCCCCCCAGCATGACCATGCCGGCCAGCAGATACCATTGCAGTTCGAGCCAGGCATTGGAGGGGGAGGTGAAGCCGTAGCGCAGCGCGGCGACGCCGGCGCTGACGACGCAGGAGGCGAGCACCATCCAGTCCGCCACGCGCCCGAACCGGGCATTCATCCCGTCCACGGCGCGGCTGAAGGCGAGGAAGGGCGCCATCAACCGGTTCCTGTCGCGCGGCGCGCGCGACCGCAGGCCTGGACTGGCATGTTTTGTCCCCAGAGACGTTCCGCCGCGTTCCGCGCCCTTAACGCCGGCAGCCGCGCGTGAAAACCCCGGGGTGGCAGGGTAACCCGTCTGCGCGCGAAAAAAATTAGGGCCGGCTGGACTGGCCAGCCGGCCCAAGAGCCCCACACGCCGGAAACCGGCCAGGGGCAGTCTGGCGACGGCTTGCCGGGAATGAGCCGTCGCGACAGGGACGACCATGCGCTGCGGTCCGTGAAGCGCAGGTGGGATAAACCTTAATGTTTGGCAATATCGCAACCTTTGCGCGGTTTCGTGATCCGGCCATCCGCATGGCCGCGAAACCTGTTCAAATCAGGCACAGTTCCGCGAGCTCGCGGCGCAGCTTCGGCGGCAGGCGTTCCAGGCCCTGGGACGAGGGGCGGTCCTGGTCCAGGTCCGCCGGGGCTTCCTCGGGCCGCAGGTAACGCCAGCCCTGGAAGGCCTTGCAGGGGCGCGCCTCGACCAGGACGAGCTTGGGGTCCAGTACCAGGCCGGCGCATTTGGTGTTCTCGTCCCACTCATCCTCGCGGATGGCCAGGATCCGCTGCCGGACACGAATGAAGCCGCCGATCACCCAGTAGATGGAGCCGCCGCCGCAGATCTCGTCCACGCGTTTCGGCCACATGCGCGTCCAGGCGCGGAGCGGCGGATCGTCCTTGAGGCGTTGCGCCTGCCGCGCGCGCAGTTCCGCGACATCCTTGGGGCCGACGCAGAGCTTGATGAGATGGATCACGCCAAGGGTTCTGCCGACTCCCTGGCGGAGTCGGCAAGGGCCGAATCAGCCCCGGACGTGGCCAATCGCGTGATCGACGAAACGGTCCCTGGTGACCGCGGCCGCCTGTCCGGCCAGGCGTAGCGTCGGTGCAGGCCCCTTTCGCTTGCTGCGCTGCCGCATCGCGCCCTAAGCAGGCCGCCCGCCCGGCCTCCGGGCACGGCATATGGCAGCAGGAGAACAGGTCCATGGGCTACAGGGTCGCGGTCGTCGGCGCCACCGGTGCGGTGGGGCGCGAGCTGCTCAAGACCCTCGCGGAGCGGCACTTTCCCGTGGACGAGGTGGTGGCGCTCGCTTCCGGCCGCTCCGCCGGGCAGGAGGTTTCCTTCGGCGAGAAGACCGTGCTCAAGGTCAGGGATCTCGACAAATTCGACTTCGCCGGGGTGGATATCGGGCTGTTCTCGCCGGGCGCCGCGGTCTCGGCCGTGCATGCGCCGCGCGCGGCGGCGGTGGGGTGCGTGGTGATCGACAACACCTCCCAGTTCCGCATGGAGCCCGGCATCCCGCTGGTGGTGCCCGAGGTGAACCCGCATCACCTCCCGCAGTTCAGGCGGCGCAACATCATCGCCAACCCGAACTGCTCGACCATCCAGATGGTCGTCGCGCTGAAGCCATTGCACGACATCGCGAAGGTCCGGCGCGTCGTCGTCGCGACCTACCAGTCGGTCTCGGGCGCAGGGAAGGAGGCGATGGACGAGCTCTGGTCCCAGACGCGCGCGACCTTCGTCAACGACCCGCCCAAGGCCGAGCAGTTCACCAAGCCGATCGCCTTCAACGTCATCCCGCACATCGACAGGTTCATGGGCGACGGCGCGACGAAGGAGGAATGGAAGATGGCGGTGGAGACGCGCAAGATCCTCGACCCCGACATCCAGGTAATGGCGACCTGCGTGCGCGTGCCGGTCTTCATCGGCCATGCCGAGGCCGTGCATGTGGAGTTCGAGCGCCCGATCACGGAGAAGCAGGCCTGGGATGCGTTGCGCGGCGCGCCGGGGGTCACGCTGCTCGATCAGCGCGACGATGGCGGCTACGCGACGCCGCAGGAGATTGCGGGCGAGGACCCCGTCTATGTCTCGCGGGTCCGCAAGGATCCGACGGTGCCGAATGGCCTCGCCTTCTGGTGCGTGGCCGACAATCTGCGGAAGGGCGCGGCGCTGAACGCGGTGCAGATCGCGGAGGAGCTGGTCGCGCGGAAGCTGCTGGACAAGCAGGCCGCGTGACGCGGGACGGGGAGGGCACGCGCCCTCCCCACCCTGTCGTCACCAGTTGCGGCCGTAGCCGCCGCCGTAGCCGTAGCCCTGCTGGGCGTGCCACCAGGCGCGGCGCTGCTCGCGCTCCTGCTGGATGCGCCAGGCCTCGCGGCGGGCGGCTTCCTGGATGCGCATCTCGTCCTGCTGGCGGCGCATCTCGCGCCAGGCCATGCGGCGTTCCCAGTGGTCTTCCCCGTAGCGGCCCGGGGCGCCGTAGGGCGCGCTGTAGTATTGCACCGGCTCGACATATCCGCCCGCCTGTGCCGCGCCCGTTCCGGCGCCGGCGAGCAGCGTGAGGGTGGCGAGGGCGATCAGGCTGCGGCGCATGGCGTTCTCCTTGTCATGTCCGTGCGTGCCTGATTGATAGGATGGGCGCGTGTCGCGGGCCGGGCGGAACCATGGCGTCTTCGCGGCGCATGATGGCGCCGGTTTCATACCCGCGGTCGAATGCTTCGACCGCGGGTATTCATCTTTGCATGCCCTCAAGCACCAGGCGCCGCCGCCGGCGGCTTGGCTCGCCGGACCACCGGCGGGCGCCGTTCGGCGCCTCGGCCCTGCGGGCCGCAGGTCAAACCATCGGCAATCCGGTATCAAAGCCTCGTGCCGCCAATATCAGCCCCGCCGCGCCTTCGCCGCCAGCATCAGCCCGCCGCCCGCGATCAGCACCGCGCCGGCGATCGCCAGCGCGTCGGGCACGCGGCCAAAGATCGCGGCATCGAGGCCGAGGGCAAAGACGATGCGCGCATAATGCCAGGGCGCGAGCGCCGAGACTTCCGCGCGTTGCACCGCGCCGGCCAGCGCGGCGAGCGCCACGGACTGCACCGCCGTGTAGATCACGACCAGCGCCGCGACCCAGGGTGTCGGCGTCGTCCACAGGATCAGCATGGGCGGGCCCAGCAGCAGCACGCCGGCGATGGCACCCTGCACCATCGCGTCCTGCTCGTCCGCCGCGCCCCTGAGCCTGCGCGTCAGCACCTGGTAGAAGGCGTAGGTGAGCGCCGAGGCGACCGGCACCAGCGCCTCCCACCCGAAGGCGAAGCCGGGCCGTACCACCAGCAGCATGCCGGCGAAGCCGACCAGCACCGCGATCCAGCGCTGCGCGTCCACCTTCTCCCGCAGCACCAGCGCGCCGAGCACCACCATGATGATCGGCGCGGTGAAGCCGAGGGTGGAGGCCTCGGTCACCGGCACCAGCGAATAGCCCCAGACGCCGAGCGTGGTGGAGCCGATCAGCACCGCAGCGGTCAGGCGCTGGTCCCGCGCGCGCGGCGGGTTGAGCGTGCGTGCCCAGGCCTCGCTCGGCATGCGCAGCCGGAAGCTCAGCCCGAAGGCGGCTGTCAGCACCAGCGCGCTGCGCAGGAAGGTGACCTCGAAGGGCGAGAGTGTCTCGGCGAGGATGCGCGCGATGGCGTAGCCGAGCGTGTAGCCGAGGTTGCAGAGCAGAAGCAGGAGGATCGCGACCATCGGACTGCGCGCCCCTCCCCGAAGCGCGGGGCCGCCATCAGATCGCGGCCGTTCCCGTGGACTTGCCCGGACGGGACGCCGCGTCAAGCGTCGGGGTGGCGCGGAGCCGCACCGCGTTGCGCCGCCGACGCAGCCAGATCAGCAGGCCCGTCACGCCGAGGAAGCCCGGCGCCAGGCCGAGCGCGACGACGAAGCCGCGATGCAGGCCGCCGAAGGCATGGCCGTTGTGCAGCGCCATGAACCAGGCGCGCATCGTCTCCACGCGGTCCGCGTGATGGCCTGAGGTCGCGCGGCTGCGCAGATCCACCGTAACCCGTGCGGGTGCGGCGATGCCCGGCGCGTTGGGTACCAGCGCGAAGCTGACCCTCGTGCCGGGGTGCGGCGGCAGGTCGATCCAGGCCGTGCGCCAGCCGGGCAGCAGCGCCTCGGCGCGGTCGGCCGCTTCATCCAGCGTGAGGTTGCGCAGCGCGGCCGGCTTGTCGCGCGGCCCCTGCAGTTCCGCGCCCTCCGCATCGAGCGGGGCCAGGGCGGCGCGCGTCGTCTCGGGGTAGCGCAGCGTGAGGCCGGTGCAGGCGGCGATGCCGAGCGGCACGGCGAGCCAGACGCCGATGGCACGGTGCAGGTTGCGCCGGCGCCGCAGGCCGCGCAGGCCCGAGACCGGGCGCAGGCTTTCGCGCCGGGGCGCCGGATCCTGCCGTGTCCACATCCAGGCGCCCGCGGCGATCAGCACCAACATCGCGATGCCGCCATAGCCCACGAGCATCGCGCCCAGGCTGCCGCCGAAATTGCCGGCATGCAGGTTGTAGAGCCCGTGGATCCAGCGATCCCCCCAGGCTTCCTCGGCCAGGACGGCACCGGTGACCGGGTCCAGCCAGAGCATGTGCCTGCGGTCCGGACCCGCGCCGTCCGGCAGCAGCGCGTGGATGCGCATCGCTTCCCCGGGCCGGGGCGGCATGAGGCGGTAGATGTCGGCCGCGGCGGGCCAGTGGGCCTGCGCGGCCTCCAGGAGCGCCGCCATGGACAGGGAAGGCCCGGGAAGATCGGGCGCCGGCGGTCCCGCCGCGATGTCCTGCCAGAAGACAAGCACCGAGCCGGTGACGCCGAGGAAGACGAACCAGCCCCCGAGCGTCAATGCGATCCAGCGGTGCAGCCGGAGCATCATGGAGCGGAGGGGCGCGGCACGGACGGCGTCCATGGGGCTTGGCTGGTCCTGGGGCTTGGCGCGAGTTAGATGCAATTGAGAATGATTCGCATCTATATGGCGCACCCCGACGGTCACGGCAAGGCGGGCCGGCCCCGTTCGCGCCCGCCGCTCCTTGGCTCAGCGGGGCCGGTCCGGGTAGTCCCGTCCGGGCCGCGCCTTGTAGGTCGGCAGCGACCAGCCGCGCAGGATGGCGGCCCCGCGCACGAGGATGGCCGCCAGCGCGCCCGTGCTGATCGCCACGTCGCGGCCGAGTCCGGCGCCGCTCAGCAGGACGTAGAGCGCCGCGCCGAGCACGGCGGCCATGGCGTAGATCTCCCGCCGCAGCATCAGCGGCAATTCCATGCAGATGATGTCGCGCAGCACGCCGCCGAAGGTCGCGGTGATGGCGCCCATCAGCACGGCGACCCAGGGCGTCGCGCCCGCGCGCTGCGCCGTCTCGGCGCCCAGCACGGCGAACAGGCCCATGCCGACCGCATCGGCCCAGAGCAGCAGCGGGAACCGGCGCTCCACGAGATGCGCGGTGAAATAGACCACCAGCGCCACCGCCGCCGCGAGCAGCACCATCCCCGGCACCTGCAGCCAGAAGACGGGCACGTTCAGGATGACGTCGCGCACCGTCCCGCCGCCGAAGGCGGTCACCGCCGCGATCAGGATGAAGCCCACGGGATCGAGCTGCTTGCGCGAGGCCGTGAGCGCGCCGGCGGCCGCAAAGACGGCGACGCCGGCCCAGGTCAGCGCAGCGAGCAGGTCGTCGAAGGCGGTGAGGGATGGCACGCCGCAGCATGGGACGGTGGATCGATTTGATCCACCATCGCTGCCGATCTACTCCGCCGGCACGGGCCGGGTCCGGGCGGTGCGGGCGGAGCCCTGGGCCGAGCCCATGCAGAGCAGCGACAGGCCGAGCAGACCCGCGACCAGCGGCAGCACCAGCTGCGGATAGCCCGCATCGATCAGCAGGCCGAGCGGCACCGGCGTGATGGCCCCGCCCAAGGGAAGCCCGGACGAGACGAAGCCGAAGACCTTGCCGATCTCGCCCGGCGGGCAGGCATCCTTCAGCATGACATCGCGCGGCGTGCGCGAGGCGCCGAGGCAGAGCCCCGCCGCGAAGGCCACCACCGGCAGCAGCAGCGGCGGGAAGGGCATGGCGCCGAGCGCGACGATCAGCGCCATGGCAAGCCCTGTCAGCACCACCACGAAGGACACCAGGTTGCGCTTCGTCCGGTCCGCGACCCAGCCGCCCACCAGCGTGCCCGCCGTGGCGCCGACCATGTAGCCCGTCAGCGCCATGGAGGCCGCGGCGACCGGCGTGCCCCAGAGGCTGCCGAGCACGGTGATGACGAAGGACTGGATGCCGGACCCCGCCATGGAGGAGAGCAGGAAGAAGGCGAAGAAGAGCAGGATCGGGCGGGAGAGCAGGAGTGCCCGTCCCGAGGCGCCGTCCGCCTTGGCGCCGCGCGGCTTGGCCTGGTCGCGCAGGACGCGGCTCTGCAGCAGGATGCCGATCACGACCGGCACGCCGAACAGCCCGACCACGGCGAGCGCCCCGCGCCAGCCCAGGCCCCAGGCCAGCAGCGAGATCACCGGCGGCCCCGCGGCGAAGCCCAGATTGCCGCTGAAGGTGTGCAGCGCGAAGGCGCGCCCCATGCGCGACTTGTCGATCGAACCGGCCAGGATGGCGTAGTCCGCGGGGTGGATGACGCTGTTCCCGATGCCCGAGAGCATGGCAAGCCCAACGATCGCCCAGAAGGAGGGCGCAAGCGCCATCGCCGAGATGGAGAGCGCCATCAGCGCGGTGCCCGTCACCAGGAAAGGCCGCGCGCCCCAGCGATCCACGGCGAAGCCGACCGGTGTCTGCAATGCCGCGGTGGTCGCGCTCATCACGGCAACGGCCAGGCCAAGCTGGGCGAAGGACGCGCCGAATTCGTCGCGCCACGCCAGGAACAGCGGCGGCAGGCACAACATGTAGAAATGCGAAAGAAAGTGCCCCGTGCCGATCAGGGCCAGGATCCGGGCTTCGCGGCCCGCGCCGGGGGCGGCCTCGCTCATGCGCTGTGAAGACCTTCAGGGACGGCGGAACCTGCTCCCGTCTCTGCTTCCCCGTCAACGCGTCCATGGGTTACGCTATGTTCATGCGCCGATCGCGATCCGTGTGCCTGATCCTGCTTGCCGGTGGCGTGGCCGTCTCGCTCGCGGGCGGCTGCGAAAGCCGCCAGGCGCAGCTGCAGCGCGAATGCGCTGCCGCGCGGGCCGAGATGCGGCCGGACGCCGAGCAGATCTGCGCGCGATCCGTCTCCCGCAGCTACTCGTCGAGCGGCGGCGGCAGCCATGGCTGGTGGTTCTTCGGCCGCAGCGGCGGGAGCAGTTCGACACGGACGGCCTCGGCCTTCTCGAGCGGCCGATCCGGCGCCTCCGCCACCTCGGCGCGCGGAGGCTTCGGCGGCACCGCCTCGGCCCATGGCGGGGCGAGTTCCTGAACGATGGAGCGGCTGCGCCAGGACCCGCGCTCCGACCGGCTGGAACGCGCCCGCCGCATGGGCTTCACCTTCGCCGAGATCGAAGGCGAGCCCTATTGGGACGAGACCGCCTATTACCGCTTCACCGAGGCCGAGGTGGATGTGCTGGACGACGCGACCGCGGCGATCCAGCGGATGCTGACGGAAGCGACCGACTACGCGGTGAAGAACAACCTGAACGAGCCGCTCGGCACTCCCGCCGGCGCCTGGCCGATCGTGAAGCGGTCCTGGGAGCAGCGGGAGCCCTCGCTCTATGGCCGGCTCGACCTGCGCTTCGACGGGCAGGGGCCGCCCAAGCTGCTGGAGATCAACGCGGACACCCCGACCGCGCTGTTCGAGGCCGCGGTGATCCAGTGGGAATGGCTGCAATGCACGGACGAGACGGCGGACCAGTTCAACGCCATCCATGAGAAGCTGATCGCGGCCTGGCCGCGGCTCGGCCTGCCCGGCACCGTCCACTTCACCTGCGCGCGCGACAGCGACGAGGACCGCGGCACGGTGGACTACCTGCGCGACACCGCGATCCAGGCCGGCATCACCGCGCCTTTTCTGTACGTGGACGAGATCGGCTGGAACGGCCAGGTCTTCACCGACCTGTCGGAGACGCCGATCGAGGCGGTGTTCAAGCTCTATCCCTGGGACTGGATGCTGCGCGAACAATTCGGACATAACGTGCCGATGGCGCGCACGCGCTGGATCGAACCGGCCTGGCGGCTGGTGCCGGCGAGCAAGGCCTTCCTGTCGCTGCTCTGGTACCTCTACCCCGACCATCCCAACCTGCTGCCGGCCTTCACCGAGCCCGGGAAGACCGGCGGGCCCGAGATCGCCAAGCCGCTTTGGGGGCGGGAAGGGGCCAATATCAGCGCGCCGGGGATCGAGACCGACGGGCCCTATGCCGACCAGAAGAAGCTCTACCAGGCCTATGCCGAGCTGCCGGTCTTCGGCGGCCGCTATCCCGTGATCGGGTCCTGGATCATCGCCGGCGAGCCGGCCGGCATCGGCATCCGCGAGGATGCGACGCCCATCACGCGGGACACGAGCCGTTTCGTGCCGCATTTGTTCTGAACCATCCGGGGGAGACGCATCATGACCAGCCTCGAGACGCTGCCGGGGTTCCTGATCCACATGGCCGCGGCGCTGGTGCTGCTGGCCGTTGCGACCTGGGTTTTCGTGCGCGTCACGCCGACCGACCAGTTCGCGCTGATCCGCGAAGGCAATACGGGGGTCGCCATCAGCACGGGCGGCGCGGTGATCGGTTTCGCGCTGGGTGTGGCGGCGGCCTTCCGCTTCTCCGCCAACCTGCTGGACGCCGCGGTCTGGGGCGTGGTGGCGCTGGCGGCGCAACTGCTCGCCTTCTACGCGGTGATGCTGCTGATGGGCCCCAGATGGCGCGAGGGGTTCGAACGCGGCGACTTGGCGGGCGCCATCTTCAAGGCGGCCGTCGCGATCGCCGTCGGCTGGATCAACGCCGCCTGCATGGCGACGTAATTCCGGTCTCATACCACCGGTCGAATGCTTCGACCGTTGGTATTCATCTTTGCTGACCCTCATGCGCCGGGCGCAAACCTCCGGTTTGCTTGGCTCGCCGGACCGCCGGCGGATCGGCACAGCCGGACCGCCGGCGGGCCGCCTTCGCGGCCTCGGCACGAGTCAAAGCCTCGTGCCGCAGGTATCAGACGCCGGCGCGACCTCCGGTTGCTTGGCTCTCGCGCCCTGCACTGTCGCACTGGCGATGGCGGACGGTCCGGGCGCGGTGGCGCCGTGCGCTTCCGGCCAGCGGCACGCCGCTGGCCGTCTTCTGATGCGCAGAAGGCATCGGCTCCCTCCCCTGCGGAGCGGGGCAGGGCCGGGGGCATCACAGCCATCGCCGCCCTGCATAGCCACGCGCCCGGACGCCACGCCGATTTGACGGATTTCCCCCCCGGACCATAGATACGGCCCCGATAGGCGTCCCGCTCGCTTGTGGCGGGGCGTTGGCGCAACTGGAGCCTTCCGAAACCATGGCGGTCACAAACGACTCGCGTGAGGCGACCTTCATCGGCCGCCGGTCCGACGGCACGCTCGTCCGCCGGCCCCTCTCTCCCCATCTGCAGGCCTACGACATGCTGCAGATGTCGAGCGCCACCTCCATCAGCCACCGCATCACGGGGGTCATCTGGGCGGTGGGCCTGCTGTTCCTGGTCTGGTGGCTGGTTGCCGCCGCCGCCGGGCCTGCGGCCTTCGCGACCGTGCAGTGGTTCCTGGGCGGCCCGATCGGCTGGCTGGTGTTGATCGGCCTGATCGGCGCCGCCTGGTACCATACGCTCAACGGCGTGCGGCACCTGGTCTGGGACTTCGGCTTCGGCTTCTCGATCCCCGAGATGTACCGCTCCGGCTGGATGGTGCTGGTCGGCGCGGCGGGGCTGACGGCGCTGACCGTCCTGCTGCTGCTGATCCACTGGCTGAGGGCCTGACCGATGGCCGAGGACCGCATCACCCTTCGCACGCTCCGCACGCCGCTCGGCCGCGTCCGCGGCGCCGGCTCCGCCAAGGGCGGCACGCATCACTGGTTCATGGCGCGCGTGACCTCGATCGCGCTGCTGCCGCTGACCATGTGGCTCGTCTTCGCGCTGGTCTTCATGGCGGGCCAGGGCCATGCCGCGACCGCCGCCTGGATCGGGCGGCCGTTCAACGCCGTGCTGCTGCTGGCCTTCCTGGCCGCCGCCTTCCACCACACGGCCGCCGGCCTGCAGGTGGTGATCGAGGATTACGTGCGCTGCGAGGCGAAGCGCATGGCCGGCATCCTGGCGGTGAAGGGCCTGTGTTTCCTGCTCTGGCTTGCCGCCAGCCTGGCTGTGCTGCGGCTCGCGGTGCGCTGAACCCTGGCGCGGTCCGGGATCGCGCCTCACTGAACACGACCCCGATGGTGCGCCGGCGTGGCGCCCCGGGCAGCGGAAGACGGGGAAGATGAACGCGACAGCCAAGCCTTCGAACGGCGCCTATCGCATCGTGGACCACACCTATGACGTGGTCGTGGTCGGCGCGGGCGGCGCGGGCCTTCGCGCCACCTTCGGCATGGGCGCGGCGGGGCTCAAGACCGCCTGCATCACCAAGGTCTTCCCGACCCGCTCCCACACCGTCGCCGCTCAGGGCGGCGTCGGCGCCGCGCTTGGCAACATGGGCGAGGATGACTGGCGCTGGCACATGTACGACACCGTCAAGGGGTCGGACTGGCTGGGCGACCAGGACGCCATCGAATACATGTGCCGCGAGGCCATCCCCGCGATCATCGAACTCGAACACTACGGCGTGCCCTTCAGCCGCACCGAGGACGGCAAGATCTACCAGCGCCCCTTCGGCGGCCACATGCAGCATTACGGCAAGACGCCGGCGATGCGCGCCTGCGCCGCGGCCGACCGCACGGGCCACGCCATCCTGCACACGCTCTACCAGCAGAGCCTGAAGCATTCCTGCGAGTTCTTCGTGGAGTATTTCGCGCTCGACCTGATCATGGAGGACGGCGCCTGCCGCGGTGTCATGGCCTGGTGCCTGGAGGACGGGTCGATCCACCGCTTCCGCGCCCAGACGGTGGTGCTGGCGACCGGCGGCTACGGTCGCGCGTATTTCTCCTGCACCTCCGCCCATACCTGCACGGGCGATGGCGGCGGCATGATCCTGCGCGCCGGCCTGCCGATGCAGGACCAGGAGTTCGTGCAGTTCCACCCGACCGGCATCTACGGCGCGGGCTGCCTGATCACCGAAGGCGCACGCGGCGAGGGCGGCTACCTCACCAACTCCGAAGGCGAGCGCTTCATGGAGCGCTACGCACCCACGGCGAAGGACCTTGCCAGCCGCGACGTGGTGTCCCGCGCGATGTCCATGGAGATCCGCGAAGGCCGCGGCGTCGGTCCGCACAAGGACCACATCCACCTGCACCTGGAACATCTGGGCGCCGACCTGCTGCATGAGCGGCTGCCCGGCATTTCCGAAACGGCCAAGATCTTCTCCGGCGTGGATGTCACGAAGGAGCCGATTCCGATCCTGCCGACCGTGCACTACAACATGGGCGGCATCCCCACGAACATCCATTGCGAGGTGCTCGCGCCGACGAAGGACGACGAGGACCGCGTGGTGCCCGGCCTGATGGCGGTGGGCGAGGCGGCCTGCGTGTCCGTGCACGGCGCGAACCGGCTCGGCTCGAACTCGCTGCTCGACCTGGTGGTGTTCGGCCGCGCCGCCGCGCACCGCGCCGCCGAGACGATCAAGCCGGGCGCGACCCAGGCGCCGCTGCCCGCCAAGGCCGGCGAGGCGTCGCTCGACCGTTTTGATCGCGTGCGCCACGCCAATGGCGGCACGCCGACGGCGGCGCTCCGGCTCGATATGCAGCGCACCATGCAGACCCATGCCGCGGTGTTCCGTACCGCCGACCTGCTGAAGGAGGGCGTGGAGAAGATGCGCAAGGTCCAGGCGGGCATGGCCGACCTCAAGGTCGCCGACCGCGGGCTCGTGTGGAACAGCGACCTGATGGAGGCGCTGGAGCTGCAGAACCTCATGGGCAACGCGATGACCACCATCGTCGGCGCCGAGGCCCGCAAGGAAAGCCGCGGTGCGCATGCGCATGAGGACTTCCCCGAGCGCGACGACGTCAACTGGATGAAGCACACCCTCGCCTGGTGCGACCAGGAC
Organism: Acetobacteraceae bacterium; assembly: GCA_041910415.1. Lineage (GTDB taxonomy): Bacteria > Pseudomonadota > Alphaproteobacteria > Acetobacterales > Acetobacteraceae > JAYRQX01. Next base: position 15,291 of record JAYRQX010000677.1, read on the forward strand.
AACAATGTCCGCCTCGACTACCGCGGCGTGAAGATGCGCACCCTGACCAACGAGGTGCAGGTCTTCCCGCCCAAGGCGCGCGTGTACTAAGGACCCCGGACCCATGGCGACCTTCACGCTTCCGAAGAACAGCACGATCGGCACGGGCAAGACTTTCCCGGCCCCGTCGGGCGCCAAGAACGTCAAGTCGTTCAAGATCTATCGCTGGGATCCCGACACGGGCGAGAACCCGCGCACCGACACCTACGAGATCGATCTCGACGCGTGCGGTCCCATGATTCTGGACGCACTGATCAAGATCAAGAACGAGGTGGACCAGACGCTGACCTTCCGGCGGTCCTGCCGCGAGGGGATCTGCGGCTCCTGCTCGATGAACATCGACGGGCTCAACACGCTCGCCTGCCTCAAGCCGATCGAGGAGGTGAAGGGCGATGTGAAGATCAGCCCGCTGCCGCACATGCCCGTGGTGAAGGACCTGGTGCCTGACCTCACGCATATCTACGCGCAGCTCCGCTCCATCGAGCCCTGGCTGAAGTCCGACACGCCGCCGCCGCCCGATGGCGAGCGCCTGCAGTCGAAGGAGGAGCGCGCGAAGCTCGACGGGCTGTGGGAGTGTATTCTGTGTTTCTGCTGCTCCACCGCCTGCCCTTCGTACTGGTGGAACGGCGACCGCTACCTGGGCCCGGCCGTGCTGCTGCAGGCCTATCGCTGGATTTCGGACAGCCGCGACGAGGCGACGGGCGAGCGGCTGGATGCCCTCGAGGATCCGTTCCGCCTCTATCGCTGCCACACCATCATGAACTGCACGCGGACCTGCCCGAAGGGGCTGAACCCCGCGCAGGCGATCGGCGAGATCAAGAAGCTGATGGTCGAACGCCAGGGCTGAACCCCCACGTCTTTGGCGCCTGCCCGAAGGGCCAGGCGCCCCGAACAAAGAACCTCGGAGGCAGGTGCCTTCGGGGTTTTTCTTTGCCCGCCGCTCTGCTTTGCTCGCGCCAAAGAGGGAAACGGACGATGTCGGGATTCGCGCGCGCGGCGCTGGCCGCCGTCTTCACATTCGCCGTCGCGGGCGCGGCGGCCGCGCAGACGCTGACGGTCGGGCTGGCGGCGCCGGTCACGACCATCGACCCGCATTTCCACAATGTCGGCCCGAACAACGCGCTGACCATGCACATCTTCGACCGCCTGGTGGAACGCGACGGGCGGGCGCGGCCGCACCCATCGCTCGCCGAATCCTGGCGCGTGATCGACGACACGACCTGGGAGTTCAAGCTCCGCCGCGGCGTCACCTGGCATGACGGGCGGCCCTTCACGGCCGACGACGTGGTCTTCACCTTCTCC
>JAYRQX010000678.1:0-1605 GCA_041910415.1 Acetobacteraceae bacterium
GCGACGGCGACGAGCGTCCGGTCGGCGAGGCCGCGCGGGCCGGGCGCGAGGGTGTGTGGACCTGCGCGCAGAAGCTCTGCGTCGCGCACGTGCGCGGCCTGGACGTCGGCTATCTGGAGCGGGCGGGCATCGAGGCCCACGCCTGCGCCGCCGGGCTCGACATCCTCATCGCCGCGCGCGAGATCGCGCCCTGTGCGACAGGCCTCACCCTCACGGCGGCCGATGCGGCGCGCGACGGCGCGATGGCCCTTCACATCTCAGAGGACGGAACGATTGCGCTTGATACCGTCCGCCGCCACATCGGCGAGCGGCGCTGGACGGTCTGGGCCGAGGCCCCCGGCGCGCGCTAGCGCCGCTCAGTAGTGGCGCAGCAACCCGACCAGACGGCCCTGCACCTTCACGCGGTCGGGGCCGTAGATGCGCGTCTCATAGGCCGGGTTCGCGGCCTCCAGCGCCACGGTCTCGCCCTTGCGGCGGAACCGCTTCAGCGTCGCCTCGGCCTCGTCCACCAGCGCCACCACGATATCGCCGTTGGTCGCGGTGTCGGACTTGCGGATCACCACGGTGTCGCCGTCGAGAATGCCGGCGTTGATCATCGAATCGCCGGTCACCTGCAGCGCGTAGTGCTCGCCCGCGCCCAGCATGTCGGGCGGCACGGCGATTTCCTCGCCGCGGCCCGACAGCGCCTCGATCGGCGTGCCGGCGGCGATCCGGCCGACCAGCGGAATGGAGATGTTGGCGGCCGCCGCCTGCATCGCGGCCTGCACGTTGGAGGGCGCGCTCGGCTGCGCGGCCGAGGGCTTGGGCGCGGCGCGCAGCGTGCTGCCGGTGCCCTCGACGAGGGTCGGCGAGAAGCCGCCATTGCGGAAACGGGGCGAGAGCGCCGAATTGTCGGGCAGCTTGATCACCTCCAGCGCCCGGGCGCGATGCTCCAGCCGGTGGATGAAGCCGCGCTCGACCAGCGCGGTGATCAGGCGATGGATGCCGGACTTGGATTTCAGGTCCAGCGCATCCTTCATCTCGTCGAACGAGGGCGGCACGCCGGTTTCGCGGATCCGCTCATGGATGAACATCAGCAGTTCATACTGTTTGCGCGTCAGCATCGGCGCCCCCTCCCGGAGATCGGAACAAATCCGAACTATTCCCGATGCGTTCTAGTTTAGTTCGCGCCGCACGTCAACCGCGTCAAGGTTACTCACAGCCAGGGCGCGAGCGGCAGCACCTTCACGACCTCGCCGGCCGCCGCCGCCGGGGCGAGCGGCGGGCGCACGATCAGCCCGGCGGCCCGCGCGAAGGCCGAAAGGTTGCCGCTGTCCTGCACCGGCATGGCGGTGGCGACCGGCCCGTCCGGCGACAGCTCCACCACGGCGCGCAGATAGTCCTGACGGCCGTCATTGGCCTTCAGCGGCGCGCCGAGCCGCGCCTCGATCAGCCTCTGCCCGCGCCACGGCTCGCCGGAAAGCGCCCGCACCAGCGGCTGCACGAACAGCATGGCGCAGACCAGCGCCGAAACCGGATTGCCGGGTAGGCCGATCACCCGCGTGCCGCCGATGCGGCCCGACATCAGCGGCTTGCCCGGCCGCATGGCGATCTTCCAGAAGCCGA
>JAYRQX010000679.1:0-4985 GCA_041910415.1 Acetobacteraceae bacterium
GATGATGCCACCCCCCCCCCCCCCCCGTTCCGGGGGGAGGGCCGGGGTGGGGAGGAAGCTCCTCGCCCGGGACGCGCTGTCGGGTCGCGGCATTGCCCCCACCCCGACCCTCCCCCGCCATGCAGGGGAGGGAGAAGGATCCGCAGGGGAGGGGACGCGCTGATGTTCAACGCCTTCGAACGCGCGGTCGCCTTCCGCTACCTGCGCGCCCGCAAGGGCGAGCGCTTCGTCTCCATCATCGGCATGTTCTCGCTGATCGGCATCGCGCTTGGCGTGGCCACGCTGATCATCGTCATGGCCGTGATGAACGGCTTCCGTGAGGAATTGCTCGGCCGCATCCTCGGGCTGAACGGGCATGTCGGCGTCTATGCCGCCAATGCCGGGGACGGCGGGATGCGGGACTTCGACCCCGTGGTGGACCGCATCCGCGCCATACCAGGCGTCGTCTCGGCCACGCCCATCGTGCAGGGACAGGTGCTCATCACCTCGGAACGCGGCGGCGCCTCGGGCGGGCTCGCGCGCGGCATCAGGCCGGCCGATCTGCGGGCGCGCGCGATCATCGCGGACAACATCCGCATCGGCTCGCTCGAGGATTTCCAGGGCGACGACGTGATCGCCATCGGCCTGGGGCTCGCGAACCGGCTGCGCGTGACGGTCGGCGACCGGATCACGCTGGTTTCGCCGCAGGGGCGGACGACGGTGTTCGGCACGGTGCCGCGCACGCGCAGCTACGAGGTCGTCGCCATCTTCCAGGCCGGGATGAACGAATACGACAGCACCTTCGCCTTCCTGCCGCTGGAGGCTGCACAGCTCTACTTCCAGCAGCGCGACGCCATCACCCAGATCGAAGTTTTTGTGAGAGATCCGACGCGCGTCTGGCCCATCATGCAGGAGATCCGTCAGCGCGCCGGCGTGCCGGTGACCGTGGTGTCCTGGGCGGAGCAGAACTCCTCCTTCTTCAACGCCGTGCAGGTGCAGCGGAACGTGCTGTTCCTGATCCTGACCCTGATCATCATCGTGGCCGCCTTCAACATCATCTCCTCGCTGATCATGATGGTGAAGGACAAGGGCAAGGACATCGCGATCCTGCGCACCATGGGCGCCACGCGCGGTGCCATCATGCGCATCTTCCTCCTCGCCGGCGCGTCGGTCGGCGTGGGCGGAACGATCGCGGGCTTCGTCATCGGCGTCGTCTTCTGCTGGCGCATCGACGACATCCGGCGCGGGCTCGAATGGCTGCTGGACCAGGACCTGTTCGATCCCACGGTCTATTACCTCTCCCGCCTGCCGGCGATCATGGATTGGGGCGAGGTGCTGCAGGTGACGACGATGTCGCTGGTGCTCTCGCTGCTGGCGACGCTCTATCCCAGCTGGCGCGCGGCGAAGACCGACCCGGTGGAGATGCTGCGCAATGAGTAGCGAGACACCGGCGCTGGAGCTGCGCGGCGTCAGCCGCACCTATCGCACCGAAGCGGGCGAGTTGCCGGTGCTGCGCGGCGCGGACCTAGCGCTGCGTCCGGGCGAGATCGTGGCGCTGGTCGCACCCTCCGGCACCGGCAAGTCCACGCTGCTGCACCTGGCGGGGCTCCTGGAAAAGCCGGATGGCGGCGAAGTCTTCGTGGGCGGCCGCGCCGCGGGCGGCCTGAGCGACGACCAGCGGACGGCGATCCGGCGCGGGACGATCGGCTTCGTCTACCAGTTCCATCATCTGCTCAAGGAATTCACGGCGGAGGAGAACATCGTGCTGCCGCAGATGTCCGCCGGCGTGGCACGGAAGCAGGCCGAGGAACGTGCGCGCACCCTTCTCGCGGCCTTCGGACTCCAGGGGCGAGAGACGCACCGCCCGGGCAAGCTTTCGGGTGGCGAGCAGCAGCGCGTGGCGATCGCCCGCGCCCTGGCCAATCATCCAGGGGTGCTGCTGGCGGATGAGCCGACGGGGAATTTGGATGTGGGCACGTCGGACCGCGTGTTCGGGGAGTTGCTGGACCGGGTGCGGCACCACGGTGTCGCCGCGCTGATCGCGACGCACAACCCCGAGCTCGCCGCGCGGATGGACCGGATCGTGGCGCTGCGCGATGGGGTGGTGGTCGAGGGTTAGGGGGAATTGCCCCCACCCCCGGCAAACGCTTTGCGTTTGCCCTACCCTCCCCTGCGAAGCGGGGGAGGGCCGGGGTGGGGGCAAATCCTACACCGCTTCTCCCGCCGCCCAGCCGCTCGACCACGCCCATTGGAAATTGTAGCCGCCGAGCCAGCCCGTCACGTCCACCGCCTCGCCGATGACGAAGAGGCCCGGTACATTCTTCGCCATCATGGTGCGGGAGGAGAGCGCGGCGGTGTCCACGCCGCCCAGCGTGACCTCGGCCTTCGCAAAGCCCTCGGTGCCGGAGGGCTTCAGCGTCCAGCCCTTCAGCAGCGCGCCCAATTGCTTCAGCGGCGCATCGCCGATCTCGCCGATGACGCGCGGCGGCAGGTGGCGCTCGGCGAGCGACTGCGCGAGACGCGCGGGCAGCAGCGCGGACAGCACCGTCTTCGCCTCGGCCCTGGGCCGGCTGCGCTTGCCCTCCAGCAGCAGGGCGGGGGCGTCGCGATCGGGCAGCAGGTCCAGCGTCAGCGTCTCGCCTTCGCGCCAGTAGGAACTCGCCTGCAGGATGGCGGGACCCGACAGGCCGCGATGGGTGAAGAGCACCGCCTCGCGAAATCCCGCGCGACCGACGCGCGCGACGCTGTCCAGCGCGACGCCGGCGAGCGGGCGCATCATTTCCAGCATCGCGTCCCCGAAGGTCAACGGCACGAGGCCCGGCCGAATCTCCGTGAGTGGCAGCCCGAATTGCAGCGCCATGTCGTGGGCGAAGCCGGTCGCGCCCATCTTCGGGATGGAGAGGCCGCCGGTCGCGAGCACGAGCGCGTCCGCCGTGAACGCGCCCTGATCCGTCGCGATATGGAAGCGGTCGCTGCGGCTCACCCCGGTGATGCGGTGGTTGCAGCGGAGGTCCACGCCGGCCGCATCGCATTCATCCAGCAGCATGCGCAGGATCTGCCGTGCGGAGCCGTCGCAGAAGAGCTGGCCGAGCGTCTTCTCGTGAAAGGCGATGCCGTGCTTCCGCACCAGCGCGATGAAATCGTGCGGCGTGTAGCGGGCCAGAGCCGAACGCGCGAAATGCGGATTGGCGCTGATGAAGCGCTCCGGTGCGCAATCAGTGTTGGTGAAGTTGCAGCGCCCACCGCCGCTGATCAGGATCTTCTTGCCCGGCTCCTCCGCGTGGTCGAGCAGCAGCACACGCCGCCCGCGCTGCCCGGCGCGCATGGCGCAGAACAGGCCGGCGGCGCCGGCGCCGATCACCGCCACGTCGAAGGCAGGCGTCACGCCGCGTCGGCCTCGGCGGCCCCGGCGATGTCGCGGCCGATCGCTTCGGCGACGCGGATGCCGTCCACGCCGGCCGAAAAAATGCCGCCCGCATAGCCCGCGCCTTCGCCGGCCGGATACAGGCCGAGCGTGTTGACGCTGCGGAAGCGCGCATCGCGGCGGATGCGGAGGGGCGAGGAGGTGCGCGTCTCCACGCCCGTCATCACCGCGTCCTCCATGTCATAGCCGCGGATCTGGCGGCCGAAGGCGGGCAGCGCCTCGCGGATCGCGGCGACGACGAAGTCGGGCAGGCATTTCGAGAGATCGGTCGGCGTGACGCCGGGCTTGTAGCTGGGGATGACGGAACCCAGCGACGTGGATGCGCGGCCCGCGAGGAAATCGCCCACGCGCTGCGCGGGCGCGCGGTAACCGCCGCCACCCGCTTCGAAGGCCGCACTCTCCAGCCGGCGCTGCAGGTCGATGCCGGCGAGCGGGCCGCCCGGAAAATCCACCTCGGGCGTGATGCCGACGACGATGCCGGAATTCGCGTTCCGCTCGGCGCGCGAATACTGGCTCATGCCGTTGGTCACCACGCGGCCCGGCTCGCTGGTCGCGGCGACGACGGTGCCGCCGGGGCACATGCAGAAGGAATAGACGGACCGTCCGTTCCCGCAGTGATGCACCAGCTTGTAGTCCGCGGTGCCGAGGATCCTGTTGCCCGCGAAGTCGCCGAAGCGCGCGCGGTCGATGATGGATTGCGGGTGTTCGATGCGCACGCCGACGGAGAAGGGCTTCGGCTCGATGAAGACGCCGCGTTCCAGCAGACGTTCAAAAGTGTCGCGGGAGGAGTGGCCGATGGCGAGGACGACATGGTCGGTCTCGATCGTCTCGCCGGCCTCCGTCACCACGCCGCGCATCTGGCGCGTGCCGTCGCGGGCGGTCTCGATCACGAAGTCCACGACCTTCGTGCCGAAGCGATACTCGCCGCCGAGGCTTTCGATTTTTGTTCGTATGCTCTCGACCATCTGCACCAGGCGGAAGGTACCGATATGCGGCTTGGCGACCCACAGGATCTCTTCGGGCGCGCCGGCACGGACGAATTCCTCCAGCACCTTCCGCCCGAGATGCTGCGGGTCCTTGATGCCCGAATAGAGCTTGCCGTCGCTGAAGGTGCCGGCGCCGCCCTCGCCGAACTGCACGTTGCTCTCGGGCGTCAGCACGCCGCGGCGCCACAGCGCCCAGGTATCCTGTGTTCGCTCGCGCACCACCTTGCCGCGGTCGAGGATGATGGGGCGGAAGCCCATCTCGGCCAGGATCAGCGCCGCCATGATGCCGCAGGGGCCGGTGCCGATGACGACGGGGCGCTTGAACGGCACGGCCGGCGCATGGGCGACCTGGCGGTAGGTCATGTCCGGCGTCGGACCCAGCGTGCGTGCCAGCACCCTGTCGCGTTGGACACGCCGAAGCAGCGCAGCCTCGTCGCTCGTGCAGAAGTCGAGCGTGTAGACCAGTTCGATCGCCGAGCGTTTGCGCGCATCCCAGGCGCGGCGCGCGATGGTCCAGGACAGCAGCTCGCCCGGGCGCAGGCCGAGGCGCGCGGCCAGCGCGGCCTCGATCGCGCCCTCGGGATGCTCGAGCGGCA
>JAYRQX010000680.1:0-4291 GCA_041910415.1 Acetobacteraceae bacterium
CACAGCACCAGGTCGGCGTCGCTGCCGACCATGATCGCGCCCTTGCGGGGATAGAGCCCCATCAGCCGCGCCGCGTTCGTGCTGGTCAGCCGCACGAAGTGATCCAGCGTGATGCGTCCCTTCGCGACGCCCTCGCTGAAGATGATGGGCATGCGCGCCGCGAAGCCCGGGATGCCGTTCGGGATGTCGCGGAATGGCGCGTCGCGTCCACCCGACCCCTTGCCGCGCGTCCCCTCGAAGGAGAAGGCGCAATGGTCGGAGGTCACGACATCGAGCGTGCCGCGGCGGATCATCTCCCAGACGCGCTCATGCTCCTCGGCGTCGCGCGGCGCGGGGCTGCACATGTATTTCGCGCCCTCGAAGCCCGGGCGGTCCATGTCGGCGGCGGTCAGCGTGACATATTGCGGGCAGGTCTCGCCCCAGACCTTCACGCCGCGTGCCTGGGCGCGCGCGATCTCCTCCGCCGCCTCGGCGCAGGAGACATGGAAGACCTGGATCGGCTGGTCCACCAGTTCCGCCAGCGCGATCGCGCGGTGCGTTGCCTCGCGCTCGACCACGGGCGGGCGTGACCAGGCGTGGTATTTCGGCGCGGTCAGACCGGCCTTCATCAGCGCGGCCGTGCGCCAGTTGATCGCCTCGTAATTCTCGCAATGCACCGTCACCAGGCAGCCATGCCGCCGCGCGGCGGTCAGCACGCGCAGATACTGCGCGTCGGACAGATGCAGCGGGTCGTACGTCAAAAAAACCTTCAGGCTGCGGATGCCCTTGGCGACGATCTCGGGGATTTCCTTCTCGATCACCGCATCGGTCGGGTCGGTGATGATCTGGTGGAAGGTGTAGTCCACCATGCCCTTGGCCGCGCGCTGCTCATAGTCGGCGACGCGCGGCAGGATGCCCTCGCCCTTCCATTGCGGCACGAAGCAGACGACCGAGGTCGTGCCGCCCGCGAAGGCCGCGGTGCTGGCACTCCCGAAGCTCTCCTCGTTCACGGTCACCGGCGGCGGGCCGTCGCCGCGGAGCGCCGCATAGCCGCCGCGCGAGGGCTCCTCGATGTGGCAGTGGCTGTCCACGCCGCCCGGGATCACCAGCAGCCCGCCGGCATCCACCACCTGCGCGGCATCGCCCAGCGTCTCGGCCAGGGCGACGATGCGGCCGTCCTTCACGCCGATGTCGCAGCGCGCCGTGCCGAAGCCGGTCGCCACCAGCCCGCCCCGCACGATCAGGTCGTACTCCGCCATCCCGGCCTCCTCTCGATCCCGATGTCACGATGCGGCGGCCATGCCGCCCCCGGCAAGCCTCAGCGGCGCTTCAACATGAGCGGCATGCCATCCCGCGGCCTCAGGGTCAGGCGGCATTGCGGGACCGGTGCCCAACCCGCGGGCACCACCGGCACGAAGCGCCGCAGCAGCACGGCCAGGAAGACGGCCATCTCGGCCTGGGCGAAGGCGGCGCCGGCGCAGACGCGGGGGCCGACGCCGAAGGGGATATAGGTGAATTTCGGCTGGCGTCGCGCGTTCTCGGGGAAGAAGCGCTCGGGCAGGAAGGCATGCGGCGCGTGCCACCACATGGTGTGCCGGTGCAGCAGCCATGGCACCGCCATCACCATGTTGCCCGGCCTGACCCGATGCGAGCGCAGCGTGTCGGCCGCCAGCGCCTGCCGCGCGAGGATCGCGACGGGCGGGTAGAGGCGGAGCGATTCCTGGATCACCGCCCGGGTGACCATCATCTCCGACAACTCCTCGTGCGTCGGCATCCGTCCGGGCGAGAGGCGCCCGTATTCCTCCATCAGCGTCCGCAAGGTCGGCTGATGCGCGGCCAGCAGGTAGGTGGTCCATGTCAGCGCATTGGCCGAGGTCTCGCTGCCCGCGAGCAGCATCATCGCGGCCTCGTTCGCCAGCGCGTCGCCGTCCATGACAGGCGTGCCGTCCGCGCGCCGCGCCTCCTGCATGGCGCGCAGCAGCGGGGTCGGCTCGGTCACGGCAGCCAGGTTGCGCGCGATCAGCGTGCGCAGCCGCGACGCCATGGCGCGGGCATGGCGGTTCTGCCGGCCGCTCAGCCATTCCGGCAGGTTGAGCAGGGTGCGCAGGTCCACATTCGCCGCCGCCTGCTGATAGGCGGTGAAGGCCTCGGCCAGCGCCGCGGCGTCCTCCCGCGGCACGGACGGGCCGAACAGCGCCAGCATCATCACCCGCGCGGTGGCCGCGGCGAAGAAGGCGGCCATGTCGAGCGGCCCCGGCGCCTCGCGATCGAGATCCGCCACCATTTCCTCGGCCACCTGGAGGAAGAGCGGGTGGAAGCCCCCGATCCGCGCGGGGTGCAGCGGCGGCGCGATCACCCGGCGCCGTTCCGCCCAGACGGGTCCGTGGTTGATGAAGAGGCTGTCGCCCACCACGGGTTCGAGCGCCTGCTCCATGAAGCGCGACTTGCGTTCATAGGTCGCGTGCTGGGCGATGAAGACCTGCCGGATCAGATCAGGATGGTTGACGATGAAGATCCGCCGTCCCGGCAGCGACAGGGCGAGCAACTGTCGCTGATAGGCGTCCTCGGGAAAGGCGGACAGCACATCCCCGCGGGCGCGCAGCAGCGACAGCAGCGCGCCTGCCGCACGACGGGCGGGCACGGGCATGGGCGGGACGAAAGCGGCGGTTGCAGACATGGTCCGGCCGGCAGCCTAGGCCATCCGCTCCGCGCCGTCAGCGCCCGGGGCGGCGTCATCGCCGTTTCGGTCTCCGCATGCATGGGTCTATGCTCGCCGGAAAGGGCCTGGTCGCCGGGACGAGACCGGCAGCAGAAGATCGGCCGGCCCGCTGCGGAGGTCGCCATGCATCGCCTTATCCTGACCGTCATCGTCCTGGCCACCTGCCATCTCGCGCCGGCCCTGGCGCAGCAGCCTGGCAGCACGCCCTCCGCGCAGGAGATCCAGCGCGCGCTGACACGCGGCATCGTCGTGCCCCCAAGCCCGGGCCAGCAGCCCGGGCAACCCCAGGGCGCGACCATGCCGGACCGACCGCCCTCGATCGACCTGACCGTCACCTTCGCGACGGGGTCGGTCGCCATCACCCCACTGGGCGAACGTGTACTGGCCGAACTCGGCCAGGCGCTCGCCTCCCCCGACCTGGCGCGCTACCGCTTCCGGATCGAGGGCCACACGGACACGGTGGGCGACGTCCGGATGAACCAAGGGCTGTCGGAGCGGCGCGCCGCGGCCGTCGCGACCTGGCTTGTCAGCCGCTACCGGATCGCGCCTGACCGGCTCGAAGCGGTGGGCCTCGGGGAATCCGCACCGCTGGTCCCGACGCCCGACAACACGCCCGAACAGCGCAACCGCCGGGTCCGCGTGGTGAATCTGGGTACGTGAGACCGGGTCGCGCCACGTCGCGCCGCCGGCGCCCCGATTGACGGATCGGACTGGGACGCCGCGCCGGATGACATGTAGGATAGGCGCGGACACGCCTGTGGGGGGCGGGAGAGCGATGCCGAGATGCTGCCGAGCGAACTGAACCAGAAATACGACATGCGCGGCACGCTCGGCGCCGGCGCAATGGGCGTGGTGTATGAGGCGGTGGACCGCTTCCTCGGCCGCCCGGTGGCCATCAAGGTGGTGAAGCGCCAGACCGGCCGCGATGCGGAGGGCGTCGAGAGCGACGAGCGTTTCCGGCGCGAGGCCCAGGCCGCGGGCCGGTTCACCCATCCCAACATCGTCCTCGTCTACGACTACGGCGAGAATACCGAGCAGGCCTGGATCGTGATGGAGAAGGTCGAGGGCGGCTCGCTCAAGGACCGCATCGATCGCCACGAGCGCTTCCCGCTGTCCGAGATCGTCCGCATCATGGACGAGATCCTGCGCGGGCTCGCCTATGCCCATGCGAACGGCGTCGCCGCGCATCGCGACATCAAGCCCGCCAACATCATGCTGACCCGCGACGGCACGGTGAAGATCGCCGATTTCGGCATCGCGCGCACCGAGGGTTCGCACCTCACCCAGATCGGCACCTTGATCGGCACGCCCGCCTACATGGCGCCGGAGCAGTTCCGCGCGGAGCCGGTGGACCTGCGCACGGATATCTGGGCGGCCGGCATCGTGCTCTACCAGTTGCTGACGGACGAGAAGCCCTTCGACGGCAACAACCCGGCGACCGTGATGCACCGGGTGCTCAACACCGAGCCGCAACCGCCTTCGCTGCATTCGGTGACGACGCCGCGCGCCTTCGACGCGGTGATCGCCAGGGCGCTGGCCAAGCGGCCCGAGGATCGCTTCCCGAACGCGCTCGCCTTCGCCGAAGCGATCCGG
>JAYRQX010000681.1:0-1917 GCA_041910415.1 Acetobacteraceae bacterium
AGCTGCGCCAGCGCGAGCTCCCCTTCCGGAGAGCCGAGGCGCTCGTACGTCTCCCAGGCAGCGATGGCGAGCGGGAGCGCACGCGGATCGGCCATGCCGATGTCCTCCGCCGCGAAGCGCGTGAGGCGCCGCGCGATGTAGCGCGGATCCTCGCCGCCCGCGAGCATGCGCGCGAACCAGTAGAGCGCCGCGTCCGGATCCGATCCGCGCAGCGACTTGTGCAGCGCAGAGATGAGATTGTAGTGCTCCTCCCGGTCCTTGTCGTAGAGCGCGGCACGCCTGGCCAGGAGCTGCGACAGGCCGTTCGGGTCGAGCGGCTTTTGTTCGTTGGGCAGCGCGAAGAGCTGTTCGGCCATGTTCAGGCAGTAGCGCCCGTCGCCATCGGCCATGGCGCAGAGCGTCGCGCGCGCGGCTGCATCCACGGGCAGGCTGCGCCCGGCCAGCTCTTCCGCGCGTCGCAGCAACAGGTCCAGCGCCGCCTCGTCCAGCCGCCGCAGCACCAGCACCTGGCAGCGCGAGAGCAAGGCGCCGTTCAGCGCGAAGGAGGGATTTTCCGTCGTGGCGCCCACCAGCGTGACGGTGCCGTCCTCGACCACGGGCAGGAAACCGTCCTGCTGGGCGCGGTTGAAGCGGTGGATCTCGTCCACGAAGAGCAGCGTGCCCTGGCCGTTGCGCCGCCGGATGCGCGATTCGTCGAAGACCCGCTTGAGGTCCGCGACGCCCGAGAACACCGCCGAGATCGGCACGAAGGCGATGCCCGCGCGTTCGGCCAGCAGGCGCGCGATGGTGGTCTTGCCCACGCCGGGCGGCCCCCAGAGGATCAGGGACGCCAGCGATCCGCGCGCGAGCATGCGCGTGATCGTGCCCTCCGGCCCCAGCAGATGGTCCTGGCCGACCACCTCCTCCAGCGCCCGTGGCCGCAGGCGGTCGGCGAGCGGGCGGCGCGTGTCGTCCGTGGGGGCGGGATCGGGCTCCTCGGCGAACAGGCCGGGCATGTCGGGGGCGCGTTTGGCCATGCGCCCAGGATAGACCTGTCGCGCCGGCACGGGCAGCCCAGCCGCCGCTTGACGCCGCGACCCCGTCCCGCCACGCGGTCCCATATGCTGCGCCGCGCCCTTCTCGCCCTGCCGATTGCCTTGCCGGCCCTGGCGCAACAGGGGGAGCGCGGCATCAGGCTGGTCATCGCCTTCCCGCCCGGCGGCAGCACGGACATCCTGGGCCGCCTGGTCGCCCCGGGGCTTGGCGCGCGACTGGGCACGATCGTGACGCCCGAGAACCGGAGCGGTGCGTCGGGGGCCGTGGGCGCCGGCTTCGTGGCACAGGCAGCGCCTGATGGCGGCACGCTGCTGCTCGATTCCGGCGGGCAGACGGTGAATCCCTTCCTGATGCGCGGCCTCGGCTTCGACTATGCGCGCGACCTGGCGCCGGTGACGTTGCTGGTGACCTTGCCGCTGCTGCTGGTGGTGCGGGCCGAATTCGACGCCGCGACGCTGGATGCGCTGCTGGCGCGGCTGCGCGCGGAACCCGCCGAGGCGCGCTACGGCAGCGTGGGCATCGGCGCGCGCACGCATCTGGCCATGGCGGCCCTGCTGCGGCGCGCGGGCATCGTGGGGGAGCACGTGCCCTATCGCGGCGGGACGGACCAGATCGCGGGGCTGCTGCGGGGCGATGTGCCGATGGGCTTCACCTCGGTCGCGCTGGCGGCGCCGCTGTTGCGCGACGGGCGCGTGCGGGCGGTGGCGGTGTCCTCGGCGGCGCGCAGCCCGATGCTGCCTGGGCTGCCGACGGTGGCCGAGCAGGGCTTTCCGTCGTTCGCCATGGGCGACTGGATCGGGATGTTCGCGCCGGCAGGCACGCCGCCCGCGATGCTGGCCCGCATCGCCGCGGCCGCGGCGGACGCCGTAGGCCAGCCGGCGC
>JAYRQX010000682.1:0-3443 GCA_041910415.1 Acetobacteraceae bacterium
CAGGGCCCGGTGCTGGAGCGCGAGGGCTGCGACGTCGGCATCGTCACTGGCGGCTACGGCGTCGCCTACTGCACCGTCACCGTCACCGGTCGCGACGGCCATATCGGCGGTGCGATGGCGGACCGGCGCGACGCCCTGCTCGGCGCCGCCGACATCATCCTGGCGCTGGAGCGCATCGCGTTGGCGACGCAGGGACGCGGCCTCGCCTCCGCCACGCGGTTGGCGCTGGAACCCGACGCGCGCGGCAACATCCCCTCGGTCGTGCGGCTCGTGGCCAGCCTGCGCAACATCGGGCAGGCGGGTCTGGAGGCCATGAAGGCTGCGCTCGCCGCCGCGGCGCAGGAGGTCGCGCGGCGCCGCGACATGGGCGTCGCGATCGACTACGTCTCCGGCTATCCCTCGGTCCCCTTCGACGCGACGCTGCTGGGGCGCCTGCGCGACGCGGCCGACGCGGCGGGGTTGAAGCATCGCGACCTGCCGACGCCGATCGGGCATGACGCGCTGCATGTGGGCCGCGTCGTGCCCTCCGCCATGCTCTTCATTCCCTGCCATGGCGGTCTCAGCCACAACCCCGCGGAAAGCATCACGCCCGCGTGGTCCGCGGCCGGGCTCGCCGTGCTTGCGCCGGCGGTCATCCGCACGGCGGGAGGACTCGCATGAAGAACATTCCCTTCTCCGGCCCGCGGCTGTGGGACAGCCTGATGGAGATCGCGGCCATCGGCGGCACCGCCAAGGGCGGCTGCAACCGCCAGACCCTGACGGATCTCGACGCCCAGGGCCGCGCGCTGTTCCGGCGCTGGGGCGAGGCCTGCGGGCTGACGCTCAGCGTGGACCGCCTCGGCAACATGGTGTTCACCAGGCCGGGGCGCGATCCCGCGCGCAAGGCCGTCGCGATCGGCAGCCATCTCGATACGCAGCCGACGGGCGGCAAGTTCGACGGCATCCTCGGCGTGCTCGCGGGACTGGAAGTGATGCGCGCGCTGCACGAGGCGGGCATCGAGACCGAGGCGCCGCTCGCGCTCATCAACTGGACGAACGAGGAAGGCGCGCGCTTCTCGCCGCCCATGATGGGCAGCGGCGCGGCGATGGGGATCTTCGCGGAGGCCGACATCCTCGCGAAGACCGACAGCGACGGAAAGGTCTTCGGCGCGGAACTGCAGCGCATCGGCTGGCAGGGTCACGCCGACCCCGCGGCGCTGCAGGAACTCGGCGCCTATTTCGAGCTCCATATCGAACAGGGCAGGCTGCTCGAGGACGCGGGCAGGGAGATCGGCGTCGTCACCCAGGCGCTCGCGCAGAACTGGCTGGAAGTGACCATCGAGGGCGCGGAATCCCACGGCGGCGCACCCATGGCCGGTCGCCACGACGCGATGATGGCCGCCGCCCCGCTCATCCAGGCCATCGAAGCCATCGCGCTCGACGCCATCACCCCCGCCGGCGATCCCGGCCGCGCGACGGTCGGGCGGCTGACGGTCTATCCCGACAGCCGCAACATCGCGCCGTCGCGCATCTGGTTCTCGATCGACACGCGCCACCACGATCCCGCGCTGCTCGCGCAGATGGCGGAGCGGATCCGCGCCAAGGCCGCCGAAATCGCCGCCGCGCGTGGCGTCACCATCGCCGTCGCCGATTTCTGGTACTCCCCGCACACACCCTTCGACCCGGTGCTGGTCGGCCATGTGCGCGATGCCGCCCGGCGTCTCGGCTATGCGCATATGGACATGCCGACGGCCATCGGCCACGACGCCGTCTATGTCGCGCGCAAGCTTCCCGCGACGATGATCTTCTGCCCCTGCCATGGCGGCATCAGCCACAACGAGGCCGAGAGCATCACGCCCGCATGGGCCGAGGCCGGGCTGCGCGTGCTGGCCGATGCGGTGCTCGCCACCGCCGTCATCGCGAAGGATCGCTGACCCATGCGCATCGCCATCGGCGGCTTCCAGCACGAAAGCCATTCCTTCGCCCCGCTCCCCACCGGCTGGGCGGAATTCATCAGGCCCGGCGGCTTCCCGCCGCTGCAACGGCCGGAGACGATGATCGGGACGATCCGCCCGACCAGCGTGCCCTCCGCCGGCGCGATCATGGTGGCCGAGGAACAGGGCGTCGCCATCGCCCCGCTCGGCTGGGGCTTCGCCAATCCCGCCGGCCCCGTCACCGCCGAGGCTTTCGAGCGCATCACCGCGCGCATGGTGGCCGCGTTGTCCGATGCGCTGGAAGCCGGGCCGATCGACGGCGTCTATCTGGAACTGCACGGCGCGATGGTCGCGGTCGGCTTCGACGATGCCGAAGGCGAGGTGCTGCGCCGGGTGCGCGCCGTCGTCGGCCCCGCCATGCCGATCGCGATCAGCCTCGATCCGCACGCCAACAAGACAGCGGCCATGGTCGAGTACAGCGACGTCATCGTGCCCTACCGCACCTATCCGCATGTGGACATGAAGCCCGCCGGCGCGCAGGCGACGCGGCTGCTGCTGGAGATGATCCGCAGCGGCAGCAAGCCGGCCAAGGCTTTCCGGCAACTCGATTTCTGGATCCCGCTGCCGGGCCAATGCACGATGGTGCCGCCGATGGCGGATGTGATGGCCGAACGCGAACGCCTCGGCGCGGCGCCGGGGGTCGTGGAACTCGGCTTTTGCTTCGGCTTTCCCTATGCCGATTTCCCGGGCTGCGGCATGGCGGTCGCGGCCTATGCCGGGACGCAGGCGCAGGCCGACGCGGCGGCGGATGCGCTGGCGCAGTACATCGCCAGCCGCGAAGTCGATTTCGCGCTCGGTGTCGTGCCGGCGGAGGAGGGCGTGCGCGAGGCCATCGCCGCCGCGCCGGCCGCGCGAAAGCCGATCGTGCTGGCCGACACGCAGGACAATCCGGGTGGCGGCGGGCATGGCGACACCACCGGGCTGCTCGCCGAACTGATCCGCCAGGATGCGCAGGGCGCGCTGCTGGTGCTGATCAACGATGCGGAGAGTGCCGCCGCCTGCCACAAGGCGGGGGAGGGTGCGGCGATCCCGCTCAGCCTTGGCGGCAAGAGCGACGGCGCGCCCACCGCCGTGACCGCGACCGTCGAGAAGCTGACCGATGGCCGCTTCACCTGCACGGGCCCGATGGGCAAGGGCAACCCCGCCGATCTCGGGCCTTCCGCACTGATCCGCGTTTCCTCCGGCGTGCGCGTGCTGGTGGTGACGCGGAAGATGCAGGCGCTGGACCAGGCGCTGATCCGCCATGTCGGGCTGGAGCCCGCCGCGCAGAAGATCATCGCCCTGAAATCCAGCGTGCATTTCCGTGCGGATTTCCAGCCGATCGCCGAGCGCGTGATCGTCGTCACCGCGCCCGGCCCGGTGGTGGCGGACCCGGCAGTGGGCCGATCGCCGTCACCAACAAACTCGTGCCATATTTGCCGGCGCCGCTCGTGGTGAAAGTGGCTTTCTCCCCTCTCCCCGCTTCGGGGA
>JAYRQX010000683.1:0-2288 GCA_041910415.1 Acetobacteraceae bacterium
AAGGTGCTGCACGACAATTTCGGCATCCTGCGCGGCTACATGGTGACGATCCACGCCTACACGGGCGACCAGAACACGGTGGACACGCTGCACAAGGACCTGCACCGCGCCCGTGCGGCCGCCGTGTCCGCGATCCCGACCTCGACGGGTGCCGCCAAGGCCGTGGGCCTTGTGATGCCGGAGCTGAAGGGCAAGCTGGACGGCACGGCCATCCGCATCCCGACGCCGAACGTCTCGCTGGTCTCGCTCGATTTCGTGCCGGCCAAGGAGGGCGTCACGAAGGAAGCGGTGAACGCCGCAATGAAGGCGGCGAGCGAGAGCGGCCCGCTCAAGGGTATCCTCGGCTACAACACGGCGCCGCTGGTCAGCATCGACTTCAACCACAACCCGATGAGCAGCACCTTCGACGCGACGCAGACGCAGGTGGTCGATGGCGGCCTGGTGCGCGTGCTGTCCTGGTACGACAACGAATGGGGCTTCTCGAACCGCATGAGCGACACGGTGAAGCTCTTCGGCAGCCTGTGATCCAACCTCCCCTCCCCTCCCCTGCGAAGCGGGGGAGGGTCGGGTGAACGCGAGGGCGTTCACCCGGGGTGGAGGCATGACGGACAACCCCTGCCTTCTGAACGGTTCTCGGGCATTCTGTGCGGCCATGCGCGTCGTCGCCTGCCTGCTCACGCTCCTCCTCGCCGCAGCCTGCGTGCCGGCCGAGAATCCCGACTCCCCTCTCGCCCGCGCGGCCCTCGGCGAATGGCGGGCCTGGGGTCGACTCGTCATCGAAGGCTGGCCCGAAGCGCGCCACCCCGATACCGCCGCGACCCAGGACCGCTTCGCGCGCATCCTCGGCTACTGGAGCATCGTCCCCGACCTGCCCGAGGCCGTCCCGCAGTTGCAGGCGCGTCGAGCGGCGCTCTCATCCGTCTCGTCGCAGGACGGCAGCGGCGCGCCGACCCTGCCGGGGACGGAGGACATCGCGGATTACGCCGCGCCCCCCTGGTCCGCGGCCTTCATCTCCGCCATGGCCCGCCGCGCCGCGGTGCCGGAGGACGTGCTGCCCTCCACGGCCCTGCATGTGCGCTATGTCGATGCCATGCTCATGCGCTGGCAGCAGGACCCCGGCAGCGCACCCTTCCGCCCGCATGCGCCCGCCGATTATGCGCCGAAGCCCGGCGACCTGGTCTGCGCGGACCGCAACATGCAGAGCCCCCTGTCGCACTGGACTGAAAGGCTGGCGGAACTGGGCCGCGTCCGGCCGATGCATTGCGACATCGTCGTGCGTGCGCGGCGCGGCCGCGTCGAGGCGATCGGCGGCAATGTGCGGGCCCTGGTGGCGCGGCGCGTCTTCCCGACCGATGCGGCGGGACGCCTGTTGCCGGCGCCACCGGACTGGCCCGTCTTCGTGCTGGTACTGGAAGCCGCCTCGCCCCCGTCCTGATCAGAAGCGCTTCAGGGCGCTGCGCGACATCTCGAAGCCACGCCCCTCGCTGTTCTGGCAACGCAGCCCCGTCTGCGCCGCCGTGCAGGTCATGCCCGGCCCCTGCCAGGCCGTGCCGTAGCGCAGCACCGGATGTCCCGGCTCCATCACCGTGTCGCCATGGCAGAGCAGCGTTGCCGCGCCGCGCGCGCGCAGTTCCACCGCGTCGCCCCACTCCAGGTCGCAGTTCCGGGGCCGCGGCGGTCGCGGATAGAACGCGCTCCGCACGTCGCAGCGCAGGATGCCGTCGTACAGCGCGCAATGGATGTTGCCGGAGGGCAACTGGAACCCCTCCTGCGCCGATGCTACCACCGGGACGAACAAAAGCACCGCCAGGATCCGGAACATTCGGGTCTCTCCACCTCCACCGTCAGGAACAGGCCGCGATGGCGTACAAGACGATCGATTCGCTGGACCCCAAAAGCAAGCGCATCCTGCTGCGCGCCGACCTCAACGTGCCGGTGCGCGACGGCCGCATCACCGACCGCACGCGCATCGAGCGTCTCTGCCCGACGATCAAGGAACTCGCCGACAAGGGCGGGCGCGTCATCGTCTGCAGCCACTTCGACCGTCCCAAGGGCAAGCGCGTGCCCGAGATGTCGCTGCAGCCGATGGCCGAGGCGCTCGCCGCCTCCCTCTCCCGCCCCGTGCGCTTCGTCGATGACTGCGTGGGGCCGGACGCCGAGGCCGCCGCGGCGGCGATGCAGGACGGCGATGTCATCCTGCTCGAGAACACCCGCTACCACGCGGGCGAGGAGAAGAACGATCCCGCGCTGGTGGCGGGCCTCGCCAAGCTCGCCGACGCCTTCGTCAA
>JAYRQX010000684.1:0-2241 GCA_041910415.1 Acetobacteraceae bacterium
CACCATTAGCTACGGCTCGGGCGGCGTCGGCAGTTCCATCCAGTTCGCGACCGTCGCCTTCATGCAGGCGACCGGCGCGCGGCTGTTCCACGTGCCCTATCGCGGCGGGGGCGAGGCGATGACGGCGCTGCTCGGCCGCCAGGTGGACGTGGTCTTCACCTCGCCGAGCGGCGCCTTCTTCGGCGGATCGGCGATGGTGCGCGCGCTCGCCATCACCGGCCAGCGCCTGCCCGTGCTGCCCGATGTGCCGACCTTCGCGGAAGCCGGCGTGCCGGGCTTCGACATCCTGCACTGGTCGGGGCTCGCCGTGCCGCGCGCGACGCCGGATGCGGTGGTGGAGCGCCTCTACGCCGAGACGGCCCGCGCGCTCGCCGCGCAGGACATGCGGGATTTCCTGGCCTCCATCGCAACGCTGCCGGGCGGCATGCCGCCGGCCGAGGCGGAGCGCATCCTGGCCGCGGACACCGCGCAATGGCGCCGCGTCGTCACGGCGGCCGGAGTCACGCCGCAATGACCGATGTTCTCGTCGTCGGCGGCGGCTGCGCGGGGCTGTTCACCGCCATCGCCGCGCGGTTGCAGGGGCTTTCCTGCCTGGTGCTGGAAACCAACAGAAAACTCGGCGGCGGCACGGCGATCTCCTCCGGCCTGCTCTGGGTCGGCGCGAACCACCTGGCGCCGGGCGACACGGCCGAGGATGCGCGCGCCTACCTCACCCATGTCGCCGCCGGCAGCGGCGAGGCCGCGCGCATGGACGCCTTCCTGTCCACGGCGCCCGAGGCGCTCCGCGTCTTCGAATCCGCCGGCATCTCTTTTCGTGTCAGCCCGCGGATGGACCATTTCGGCATGGCCCCCGGTGCGCGCGCCGGCGGGCGGATCGTCGAGACGCCGCCCGTGGATTCCGCGATCCTCGGCGAATGGGCGGACCGCGTGGCCGTGCCGGTGGGTCCGCTGCACCGGCTGGGCGCCACGGAACTCGGCCGGCTCGGCGGTGCCAACAGCCGGGCGGCCTGGGACGCGGCGCTGGCGCTGGAACGCGACCGACCCACGCAGCGCGGCCTCGGCGCCGGGCTGATGGTGTGGCTGGTCGCGACGGCCTTGAAGCACGGCGCGGAGCTCCGCACCGCGACGCGCGCCCGCGAGCTGATCATGGAAGGCGGGCGCATCGCCGGCATCGTCACCGAATCGGGCGAGCGGATCGCGGCGCGGCGTGCCGTGGTCCTCGCCACAGGCGGCTACGAATCCAGCCCCGCCCTGGTCGGCCGCCACGAATCCGTGCCCGGCTGGCAATCCATGTTCCCGCCTTCCGTGCAGGGCGATGCCATGGTCATGGCGCAGGAACAGGGCGCCGCGCTGCATGTGGTGGCCAACAACCAGTCGCTCTTCCTCGGCTTCCGCAACCCGGAGGAGGCACCCGAGCTCTGCCGCCTCTCCGGCACGCAGGAACTGACGGCGCGGCACACCATCGTGATCAACCGTCACGGCCGCCGCTTCGCCGACGAGAGCTTCTTCCAGGCCGTCGCGCCGCGGCT
The DNA here is from genome assembly GCA_041910415.1 of Acetobacteraceae bacterium. Lineage (GTDB taxonomy): Bacteria > Pseudomonadota > Alphaproteobacteria > Acetobacterales > Acetobacteraceae > JAYRQX01. The sequence continues at coordinate 1,530 of JAYRQX010000684.1, forward strand.
GCGCGAATTCGATCCGGGCCTCGCGGAACAGTCCAACCTGCCGGCCTTCCTGGTCTTCGATTCGCAGTATGGACAGGCGGAATCCTTCGGCGGTCGCCCGCCGGGCGCACCGATCCCGCAATGGGTGGCGCGGGCGGACACGCTCGCAGGCCTGGCGTCGCAGCTCGGCGTGGACGCGGACGGCCTTGCCGCCACCATCGCCCGCTTCAACACCGATGCGCGCGCCGGGCATGACAGCGAATACCGCCGCGGCGAGACGCCCTGGGGCCTCGGCCGGCTGGACCCCGCCGCGACGCTGGCGCCGATCGAAACGCCGCCCTTCTTCGGCATCCGGCTCCACCCGACGGCGATCTCCTCGGCGGGGCTGCTGGCGGATGCGCAGGCGCGGGTGATGCACGTCCGCGGCCATCCGATCCCGGGTCTCTATGCCGTCGGCAACGCCGCCGCGCGGACCGAGACCGGCGGCGGCTACCAGACGGGCTATTCTCTGGCGTCCGGCATGACGTTCGGACACATCGCCGCGCAGGACATCGCCGCGAACGGCGTCAGTTGACGGCGATTCCCGCAGTCTCGGCCAGGCCGCGCCACTTCGCGATCTCCTCGGCCACAAAGCGCGCGAAGGCGGCGCTGTCCTGCACCACCGGCTCCGACCCCGCCGCGGCGATGCGCGCGGCGAGCGCGGGTTCGTCCAGCACCGGCATCAGCGCCTCGG
>JAYRQX010000685.1:0-2862 GCA_041910415.1 Acetobacteraceae bacterium
CGCGGCCGGCAAGCCGGCAGCCGGCGCGCCCATGGGCGGCGGCGGGACGCGGCGGCCGGCCCCCTGCGCGACCAGCCATTGCTGCCAGGCGGACCACCAGGACCCCTCCTGCCGGTCGGCCACCGCCAGCCAGCTGTCGGGGTCGATGTAGCGTTCCCCGTGCCGGTGGGTGCGCAGTTGCAACCCGCGCGCGCGCGGCCCGGGCGGGCTGACGATGCCGGCATTGTGCCCGCCGGGGACCAGCGCGAAGGTCACGTCGGTGTCCGAGAACAGCGTGATCTTGTACACGGACCGCCAGGGCGCGATGTGGTCCTTCAGCGTGCCCACCGCGAAGACCGGCGCCTTGATGTCGGAAAGCGCGATGACGCGCCCTTCCACCGCGAAGCGCCCGGCGGTCAGCCGGTTTTCCAGGAACAGGCCGCGCAGGTACTCCGCGTGCATCCGCGCCGGCATGCGGGTCTGGTCGGCGTTCCAGGCCATCAGGTCGTTCATGCCGTTGCGCTCGCCCAGCACATAGGTGCGGATCAGCCGCGACCAGATCAGGTCGTTGGAGCGCAGGAGCTGGAAGGCGCCGGACATCTGGTGCGTGTCCAGATAGCCCTGGTCCCACATTAGGTCCTCGAGCCAGCCGAGTTGGTTCTCGTCCACGAACATCATGAGCTCGCCGGCTTCCGCGAAGTCGGTCTGCGCGGCGAGCAGCGTCATCGACGCCAGGCGGTCGTCATGGTCGCGCGCCATGGTCGCCGCCGCGATCGCGAGGATGGTGCCCCCCAGGCAATAGCCGCAGGCATGGATCTTCTGTTCGCGGCCGCAGATCGTCGAGACGGCGTCGAGCGCGGCCATCACGCCGTCCCGGCGGTAGTCGTCGAGCGAGACCTCGCGATCGGCGGTGCCGGGATTCTTCCACGACACCATGAAGACCGTGTGCCCCTGCGCCACCAGCCAGCGCACGAGCGAATCCTCGGGGCTCAGGTCGAGGATGTAGTATTTCATGATCCAGGCCGGCACGATCAGCACCGGCTCGGCCTGCACCGTCCCGGTCACCGGCGCGTACTGGATGAGCTCCATCAGGTCGTTGCGGAACACCACGCGCCCCGGCGTCACCGCGATGTCCGCGCCCACCGCGAAATGCTCGGTCCCCGCCGGTGGCTTGCCCGCGAGCTGACGATCGAAATCCTCCATGCAGTTGGACGCGCCGCGCATCAGGTTCAGCCCGCCCTCCTGCAGCGTGCGCGTCAGGATGGCCGGGTTCAGCCAGGGCAGGTTGGTGGGCGAGGCGACGTCGGCGAGTTGCCGCATCATGAAGGCAAGCTGCGTCTCGTGCCGCTGCGTCACCCCCGGCACCCCGCGCGCGGCCTCCTGCCACCAGGATTCCGCGGCGAGCCAGCCCTGCGCCAGCGCGTTGAACGGCCAGGCCGACCAGGCCGGATCGGCGAAGCGCGTGTCGCCATTCTCAGGCGCGATCAGCGGCTCCGCGTCCTTCTGCCCGGCCTGGCGCGCGAGCCACAGCGCGTAGCGCAGCGCCAGCAGCTGGGCGTGCAGCGCGAGCGCCATGCGCTTGCCCGGCGACATCGCGAGATGCCCCATCCAATCGAGCCAGGGCGCGGCGACGGCGGCCGGGGACACCCCCTGCGTCCAGCGCGCCATGGTGGCGCGGAGCGAACGGTCCAGCGTCTCGAAATCCGGCATCGAGACCGCGCGCGGCACCGGTGGCGGGAGCGTGCGCGATACGGGCGCCGCCTTCGCCGGCGCGGGCTTCCGGTCACCATCCATCGCGCAATCGTCCCTGGCTGCGTGTCGCCCATATGGGGGCGCGCGGCGCACACGGCATTGCGATGGCGTAAGTTTTGGTGGTGGATCGTTACTCCGGCTGGAAATTCGCGATCCGCAGCAGCTCCGCGTTGGTGGCGACATCCTGCTGGATGAAGGCGGCGAATTCCCCGGCACTCTCGGCCACCGGCTCGAAGCCCAGCCCCGTCAGGCGCTCGACCACCTGGGGCTCGCGCAAGCCCTCGACGATCGCGGCATTCATGCGGGCGACGATCTCGGCCGGCATGCCGCGCGGACCCCAGACGGCGTACCAGGAATAGAATTCGAAGCCTGGCAGCCCGGCCTGGGACATGGTGGGCAGGTCGGGCGCCAGCGGCGTGCGCCGCGGGCTCGCGATGCCGAGGCCGCGGAGCTGCCCGCTGCGCACCATCGGCAGCGTCGCCAGCGCGGGATCGAACATCAGCTGCGCATTGCCCGCCGCCACGTCGGTCAGCGCGGGGGCCGATCCGCGATAGCCCACGATCTCGATCGCCGCGCCGGTGACGCGGTTGAACTCGATGGTGCCGAGATGCCCCGCCGAGCCGAGCGAGGAGGTCGCGAAGGACCAGCGCCGCGGATCGGCCTTCGCGGCCTCCACCACCTCTGGGATCGTCGTCTGCGGCCGCCTGGGGTCCATCACCAGCACGAGCGGCCCGCGCGCCGTGCGCGCGATGCCCACGAAATCCGCCACGGGATCATAAGGCGCGTTGCGCATGACATGGCGTGCCATGACGTGGATCGAGGCCGAGCCCATGATGGTGTAGCCATCCGGCGGCGCCTGCAGCACGGCCGCCGCGCCGATGGTGCCATTGGCGCCGGCGCGGTTCTCGACCACGACGGTGGCGCCCAGCTTCTCCTGGATCTTCTGCGCGGCGAGCCGCGCCATCGCATCGGTCGCGGCCCCCGGCGTGTAGGGCACGATCATGCGGATCGGGCGGTTCGGAAAGCCGCCCTGGGCAAGGACGGCGGGGGCGGCGAGGCTGGCCGCGCCGGCGACGAGAAGGCTGCGCCTGATCATGGCGGAAGAAATCCCGGTTCGGTTCTGGCCAGCAA
>JAYRQX010000686.1:0-2798 GCA_041910415.1 Acetobacteraceae bacterium
TCCGCCTCCGCCCAAGGCGCCTCGCGCCAGGGCGTGCCGGGGATTTCCAGCATGCCGCCGAGCAGCCCCCGGGGCGGCCGGCGGCGCAGCAGCAACAGGCCCCCCGCATCGACGGCCAGGAAATGCACGCCCCGGCGCAGCGGCCGCGCGCGCTTCGGCAATCTGGCGGGCAACGTCTCCTGGATGCCTTGCCGCTGCGCGACGCAGCCTTCGCGCCACGGACAGAGCGCGCAGGCCGGCCGTCGCGGCGTGCAGATCGTGGCGCCGAGATCGAACAGCGCCTGCGCGACATCTCCGGGCCGCGCTTGCGCCGCCGGGTCGGCCATCAGCCCCTGCGCCAGGGCATCGAGCCGCCGTTTGCTACCCGGGAGCGGCTCGGTCACCGCATGGATGCGCGCCATGACGCGCTCGACATTGCCATCCGCCGGCACGACCGGCTCCCCGAAGGCGATGGCGGCGACCGCGCCCGCGGTGTAGCGGCCGATGCCCGGCAGCGCGGCGAGCCCCGCCGAATCCCCCGGGAAGCCGCCCATCCCCGCCACGGCCTTCGCCGCCGCATGCAGGTTCCGCGCGCGGGCGTAGTAGCCGAGCCCCGCCCATTCCTCGGCGAGATCCCCCCAGTCCGCGGCGGCCAGCGCCTCCACCGAGGGGAAACGGCGCAGGAATCGCTCGTAGCGGGGCGCGACCGCCACGACGGTCGTCTGCTGGAGCATCACCTCGGACAGCCAGACCCGGTAGGGATCGGCAACCTCGCCCGGGCCGGCGCGCCATGGCAGGGTGCGCCGGTGCCGATCGTACCAGGCGAGCAGGGCGGCGGCGGATGGGGCGGTCTCGGTGGCGGACGACAAGGCGGATCAGAACCGGTTTCTGGGAGGACCACGCCCGCTCGGCGCGCTCATCCCACGCCTGACGCGTCCCGCCTTCCGGCGCAAGAGCCCGGCGGGCGCGCAGCTCATGGCCGACTGGCACGCGGTGATCGGGCCGGCGCTGGCGGCCGTGACGGCGCCGCAGAAGCTCTCGAACGGGACGCTCACCCTGGCCTGCTCCGGCCCCGTCGCGATGGAGCTGACGCACCTTGCGCCCCAGATCGTGCAGCGGGTCAACGCCCATCTCGGGCGCCAGGCGGTGGAACGGCTGCGCTTCGTCCAGCATCGCCCCGCCGCCACGGCCCGGCCCCCGGCGGCACGGCCGAAGCCCCCCGCCCCCCTCCCGGCCAAGATCAGCGCCTCGCTGGACCAGGTCGCCGACGAGTCGCTCCGCGCGGCGCTGGCCCGGCTCGCCCAGGGGGTCTACCGCAAGCGGTAGTCGTCCACCGGGCCAGCAGCCCCAATGGGTTGCGGGAAGCTCTGGCCAGACAGGCCGCCGCCGTCTATCGGAATGGTCCGGATCATCGAATCGCCCGGGCTGCCCGCACGTCCTTCCCCCTCTACCGGGGCGTGCCTGCCCCCTCGACGGAGCGCGCCATGACCTTGCACCGCCGTAGCCTCCTGACCGCCTCTGCCGGCCTCGCCGCGAGCCTTGCCGCCACCGGTGCAGAGGCCCAGGTCGCGGCCGACGATCCGCGGCTGGCCGAGCGCTCCCAGGGCCAGGCGGACGCGCCCATGGTGGTGCAGGAATTCTTCTCCCTCACCTGCAGCCATTGCGGCGACTTCGCCCGCGGCACCTATCCGCGCGTGAAGGCCGAGCTGATCGACAGCGGCCGCATCCGCTTCGTCTATCGCGACTTCCCGCTCGACCAGATCGCGCTCCGCGCCGCGGGCGTCGCGCGCACCTTCCCCGGCGATGCCTACTTCGCCTTCGTCGCCGCCCTGTTCGCATCCCAGGATCGCTGGGCCTTCGCCCGCGGCGTGGACCACAAGGCGGAGATCGGTCGCATCGCGGTGCTCGCCGGCATGCCCCAGGCGACCTTCGATGCGGCCTGGGCCGATGACGCCCTCGCCCGCGCCATCCTGGAAGGCGCGCAGCGCGCCGAGCGCGAGTTCAGTATCCGCGCGACGCCGACCTTCGTCTTCGGCACCCGCACCGTCAGCGGCAACATTCCCTTCGACCGCTTCGTGCAGGAAGCGAGCCGCCCGTGACCGAGGAGGGCATGCCATCGGGGCCGGCGGAGGCTCCGGACGCCGAGATCTCCACGCCGGGCGACGCCCCGGTCAGCGAAGGCACCGTCACGGAAATCCGCGACGAGCGCGCCGAGCGGGAGGCGCGCGAACGCGCCGAGGCCGCGAGCCGCGCCATCCTCTCGCGCATCCGCATCCAGGGCTTCAAATCCTTCGCCGAGCCGACGACGGTCGAGGTCCAGCCGGGCCTGACCGGCATCGTCGGCCCCAATGGCTGCGGCAAGTCCAACGTGGTCGAGGCGCTGCGCTGGGCCATGGGCGAGACGTCTGCGAAATCGCTCCGCGGCGGGGAGATGGACGACGTCATCTTCGCCGGCACCGCGACGCGCGCCGGGCGCAACCTCGCGGAAGTCACGCTGAGCCTGGAGGATGCCGAGGGCCTTGCCCCGCCGCCGAACCAGGACCAGCCGGAACTCGAGATCGTCCGCCGCATCAACCGCGGCGAAGGTTCTGCCTTCCGGGTGAACGGCAAGGAGATCCGCGCCCGCGACGTGCAGACCATGTTCGCGGATATCGGCTCGGGCGCACGCGCCTCGGCGATGGTCAGCCAGGGGCGGGTCTCGACGCTGATCCAGGCGAAGCCCGAGGATCGCCGCCAGGTGCTGGAGGAGGCCGCCGGCATCGCCGGCCTGCGCGCCCGAAGGCATGAGGCGGAACTCAAGCTGCGGCAGGCCGAGACGA
>JAYRQX010000687.1:0-6165 GCA_041910415.1 Acetobacteraceae bacterium
CCATCCTGCGCGACGGTCCGCCCAAGCGCTTCTACAACCTGACGCCGGACGAGATCCGACGCACGCTGCAGACGATCGATGGCGGCGATGTCAGCGCCATCGTGCAGTTCGGCGCCAATGTGCCGATGGCGCGGATCGCTGCCCATGCGGAGACCTGGCTCGGCAAGCCGGTGATTGCTGTGAACACCGCGACCTACTGGCAGGCGCTGCGCGTGCGCGGGATCCGGGACAGGATCGCGGGCTACGGCCAGTTGCTGGAGCGTCACTGAGCGGGAGAGCCGTCATGTCCCAGGCGAAATGCCGCGCCCTGCTTGTTCTGCCGGCCGCCAACACCACCATGGCGGATGAGATCAGGGCGCTGTGCCCCTGGATCGGGGAGCTGATGGTGGCACGGGTCCCAAGCCCGGCCGAGGGGATCGCGGGTGATCTCGCGGGCTACCGCGCCAACACCATGGATGCGGCGCGGCCGTTCGTGGTGCGCAAGCCTGATCTGGTGATGTTCGGCTGCACGGCCGCCGGCTTCTACGGCGGGCCCGCGGGAAACAAGGCGACCGTGGACGGGTTGCGGGATCTGACCGGGGCGACCGTCGTGAGCACGTCGGACGCCATGTTGGAGGTGTTGCGCCATGAGGCGGCATTGCGCGTCGCCGTCGTCACCCCGTATTCGCAGGATGTGAATGATCGCCTCGTCGCCTATCTCGAAGGGGAAGGCGTGAAGGTCACCGTTCTCGACAGCTTCCTTTGCGCCACCTCCGCCGAATTGCTCGCGATCACCGAGGCCCAGGTGCTCGAGAAGGCATTGACGACGACGCTGGACCGCGCGCAGGCGCTCTTCCTCGCCTGTTCGCAGATGCCGAGCCTTGGGATCATCGAGACGCTACGCGCCCATGCCGGGATACCGGTCTGGTCCTCGGTCAGCGCCACCGCCTGGGCTGCCGAGCGCGCCTGGCGCGCCATGCCGCGGCGGGCGGCCTGAGCCATGGGCGTGCGTGGCCGGAGACAGATCATCGCCGCATCGGCGTTCGGCGCGATGCCCCTGGCGGCGCACGCCCAGGCGGAGTGGCCTGGTGGCAGGCCGGTCGCGCTCACCATCCCCTACGGACCGGGCGGCGGCACGGATATCCTGGGCCGCGTGGTGACCCAGGCGCTGGCCGAGCGCACCGGCGGCACCTTCGTCATGGATCACAAGCCCGGCGGTGCAACGACGGTCGCGGCCCGCCATGTCGCCCGCGCGCGGCCGGATGGATACACCCTGCTGATGGGCTCGGTCGGCACCTTCACACTCGCCCCCTTCGCCTATCGAACGCTTGGCTATGATCCGCTGCGGGACTTCGAGCACATCACGCAGATCGCGGAGACCATCCTGGTTCTCGTCGCCAATCCGCGCTGGGGCAGCCTCGACCAAGCTCTGACGGCGGCACGGGGCCGCCCGGGCGAACTCTCCTTCGCCACCTGGGGTACGGGCAGCAGCGCACACCTGCTCATGGTCGACATGATGGCGCGCGCGGGGATCGAACTCATCCACGTGCCCTACAACAGCACGCCGCCCGCGCTGACCGATACGGTCGCGGGCCGGACCGACATGATGTTTTCTCCGCTTGCGACCGCGAAGCCGCATGTCGAAGCGGGACGCCTGCGCGCGCTCGCCGTGATCCGGGGGGAGCGGGCCGCGGCATTGTCGCAGGCGCCCACGATCGACGAGGCAGGCATGCCCGGCCTCAGGACCTCGGCCTGGCTCAGCCTTGAGGCGCCTGCCGGAACGCCGCCGGCCATCCTCGCGCGGATCGAGGAGACGGCGACACGCGCGTTTCAGACGCAGGCGAACCGCACGCTGCTCGACGGCCTCGGCATGGCGCGCGTGGAATTCGGCGCCGCGGCGCTGCGCGCGCGCATCCTCGAGGAACTGCCGAAGCACCGCGCCTTGATGGAGCGCGCCGGCATCCAGCCCGAGTGAGCAACCGTCCGTCAGTGGAATACGCGACCGGCATCGATCACCACGGTCTGCCCGGTCATGGTCTCCGTCCGGCACATCGCCACGACCATGTCGGCGCAGTCGTCCTTGTCTGCGGCCTTCTTCAGCAGTGACGTCGCGGCAGACCGCTCGACCTGCTCAGGCCGCAGGTTCGCGGTCGCGCGCGTGCCTTCCAGTAGCCCTGGCGCGACGCAGTTCACCAGGGTCTCCGGTGCCAGCGCCACGGCCATGCAGCGCGTCAGGTGGATGAGTCCGGCCTTCGACACCGCATAGGCGATGGAGGAGCCACTCGGCCCAAGCCCCGCGACCGACGCAATATTGACGATCCGCCCGCGCCCCTGTGCCTTCATGACCGGTGCGACCGCCTTGATGAGCCGCATCGGCCCGGTGAGGTTCACGTCCATGACTTTCGCCCAGACCTCCATGGTCAGGCTGTCGAGGTCGGGGAAGGGGATGGCGATGTTGTAGGCGGCATCGTTGACCAGGATGTCGAGCCGCCCGAAGTGTTGTGTCACCTGCCGCACCAGGCGTCCCACCGCAGCGTTATCCGTGACGTCGCAGCCGAAGGCCGCGGCGTTGACGCGGTGCTGGGACGCGATGTCGCGCGCGACACCATCAGCCTGCTCCTGGCTCCGGGCGCAGACAACGGCGATGTGCACGCCCTCGCGCGCCAGTGCGTGGCAGATGCGCTGCCCGAGCCCGCCATTGCCGCCGGTGACGATCGCGACGGCGCCATGCATGTCCATGAATATCCTCCCGTGTCAGCCGAAGTCTCTGTCTACGTGGTCGGGATGGCTGCGTCCGACGCGGTCGCGTCCTCGGACGGGCTGCGGATCCCGGCCTGCTCCATGGCCTGAAGGATGATGAGGATCAGCTCCTGCTGGATCGTCAGGAAGCTGGCCTCATCGGCCGTGAGAATCTGGGCGGCGACCTCGATCTCGAGTGCCGTGTCGTTCACACCCACCAGCCGCACGCGCGGCCAGCCCGGAAGCTGCACGACGCTTGGATGCGCCTCGAGCTTCTCCTGGAGATCGTCGAGCAAGGCGACGAGCTTCGCGCGCGGCGTCACGCGGGCGGCGCCGATCCGCTGCTGGAAGGTCCAGTGGTCGCGCGCGGAGAGATTGGTGACGTGCATCTTGGCCAGGTCCGCGTTGGGCACGGTGGTGATCCGGCCGTCGCTTGCACGAATGCGGCTTGATCGCGGGCCGATCGCGACGACCTGGCCCGCGGCGCTGCCATAGGCGATGGTATCGCCCACGCGAAACGGCCGGTCGGCGAAGAGCGACACGCCGCCGAAGAGGTTCTCCACCGTGGATTGCGCGGCAAGCGCCAGGGCGACGCCGCCGATGGAAACACCGGCAAGAAGGCCGAGGGCCGGTATGCCGATGTCGTTCGCCCCCAGCATGATCAGGCCGCCCGCGGACAGAAGGGAGCCGACGCGCGCCACGAGCCTGATGAGATTGGCGTCGTAGATGTCGTTGGGAAAGAAGGGCGAGGCAATCACCGCTTCGGCGACCAGCCACCACAGGAGCCAGACCGCCCAGGCGGCGGCGATGAAGAGCAGAATGATCGCGATCAGCATCGCCGCGTCCGAGACGACACCCGTCGGGATGATCTCGAAGGCGATGAAGGCGTAGGCCAGGCTGATCAGCGCCGCGCCCAGGGCCGGTACGGTGAAGGCGACCGCATAGGCCTTCCATGGCGGAAGGCGGCGCGCCAGGCGCCTCGCACGCCGCCCCCAGACGAGAATGAGCGCCAGCACCAGCAGGAAACTCAGAAGGGTCAGCACGGCTTTCCACAACGGCGTCTCGCCGAGGTTCACCTGCAGCGCTTCCGGAAGCGCACCCAATGGCAGCCGCGACAGCAAGGGGCCCGTCGCGCGTTGCTGCGCGTGCCGCCAACTGCCCGTTCCCGTACCGCGAAGCACGGGTTCGCCGATGATCTCCGCATGCCAGGTCGGCAGGCTGGCAAGGGTCTGGGCGGAAAAGACGTAGTCACCCGCACGCGGTCCTTCGGTCAGACGGACCAGGCGGATCTCCGTGCCAGGCAGTGTCCAGCGCGCCGGCGGATCCCCGGGCGGCCGGCCGCCCGTGTATTCGGGAAGACGATTGAGAATGTCGGCGAGATATCCCACGCCGGCCGCCGCGTGCTTGAGCCGCGTCGCCACCGGCACGTCGCGCAGATCGAAGACCGCCGTCCCCAGGCGGATCATCGCCCGCCCGATCGCTGCCTCGTTCGCATAGGTCGGATCGCGCCGGTAGGCGTGGAAGAGGCCCTCGATCCGGCGCGTTTCGGCCAGGAAGGAATGGTAGGTGGCCACGGGGTTCGAGGTGTCGAGTTCGGCCTCGAGCGCGGCCACGGCGGGCCGGCCGGGCATGAGGCACGCCATGAAAAGGAAGATGAGGAAGAGGCGCCGCATCCCTTTCCGCCCGTGAGGCCGATGGCGGCAGGATATCACGGGACGCGCGCCCATTCCGCACCGGATCGGGCAGGCTCGATATGCGCGTCCAGGGCGAGGATGCCCTTCCCTTCCGCCAGGACGAGAAGGGGGTTCACCTCGATGCTCTCGATGTGACGCGCTGCCGAGGCGGCGAGTTCCGACAGCCGGCAGAGCGCTGCAACCAGCGCGCCGGTGTCGGCGGCGGGCATGCCGCGGAAGCCGGCCAGCACTTTCCTGCCGCGGAGTTCGCCCAGCATGCGGCGCGCTTCGCCGGGGCCGATCGGGGCGAGGCGGAAGACGACGTCCGGATCGGCTTCCACCATCACGCCGCCGAAGCCCAGCATCACCACGGGGCCGAGCGCCGGGTCCATCCGCGCACCCAGGATCATCTCGATCCCGCGCGGCGCCATGGGCACGACGATCGTGCCGAGCAGGCGCGCCTCCGGCCGCGCCATGCGCACCCGCGTCATCAGCGCGTCATGGGCCGCGGCAACGCTCCCGGCATCCGCCAGGCCGAGGACCACACCGCCGACTTCGGTCTTGTGGACGATATCGGGCGAGGCGATCTTCAGCGCGACGGGAAAGCCGAGCGCGCCGGCAGCCTCGCTGGCTTCCGCCGCTGAGGTGACTAGGCGTTCCGGCAGGCCGGGAATGCCATGCTCCGCCAGAATCGCCTTGGCTTCGTGCTCGCTCATCGGCCGCGCTGGAATGGCGGGGGGATCAAGTCGTTGGCATGGCGGGTCGGAGGGACGATCGAAGGCGCGCCCGAGACGCGCGAGCGCCCCCAGGGTGGTGAGGGCCCTCGTGGGGTCCGGCATCAGCAGCCAGCCCGCGCTGCGCAGCTCGGTCGCGACGCTATCCTCCACGATCGAGCACATGGCGAGCGTGGTGTCGGGATATTGCGCGCCCAGGGCACAGAGCGCCGTGCGCAGCGGGTGGGGCGACGGCCGCATGGCCGGCGAGTTGGTGAAATAGGCGAGGAGCGCATCATACCCGCCGCTCCGCAGGATCCGCTCGATGAGCCCCGCGGTCGCAGCGGGATCGGCCGTGGCCTGTGCGGTCAGGTCGATCGGGTTGCGTGTTCCCGCGAACGGCACGACGTCGCGGACGGCCTGCTGCAGGTCATCGGGGAGAATGGGCAGGGAGAGGCCCTGCGTGGCCGTCAGGTCCGCCACATGCACGCCGATGCCGCCCGAGATGGTCAATGCGCAAAGGCGGCCGCGGCTCGGATAACGACCGGCCAGCGATGCTTCGGCGAAATCGACGGCTTCTTCGAGCGAGCGGGCGCGCAGCGCACCGAACTGGCGGAGTGCGCTGTCATACACCGCATCCGCACCGGCCAGCGCCGCGGTGTGGGAGGCGGCGGCATCGACGCCTTCGGATGAGGTGCCGACCTTGAAGACGATGACGGGCTTGCGCGCACGGCGTGCGGCTGCAAGGCCTTCCGTCAGGGTTGCGCGATCGCGCACGCCCTCGGTGAAGACGAGAATAACCCGCGTCGCGCTGTCCGCGGCCAGCCAGGACAGGCATTCGCCGAGTTCGATATCCGCTTCGTTGCCGGTGCTGATCCAGTGCTCGACACCCAATCCACGTTGGCGCGCGAGCGTGAAGAGATGTCCCGCGGCGGCGCCGCTCTGGCTGACGATGGCGAGTCCATTGGGTTCGGGAAGTCCGCCTTCGAGAATCGTCGTGAAGCTGCCGTAGAACCCCGAGGCGGGGCTGAAGGCGCCAAGACAGTTCGGGCCAAGAAGCC
>JAYRQX010000688.1:0-8070 GCA_041910415.1 Acetobacteraceae bacterium
ATGCCGCACACCATCACGCCGGCCCTGAACCGCAATCTGCCCTACGACCTCGTCGCGGATTTCGCGCCGGTGTCCATCCTGGGCGTGGCGCCGATGGCGCTGTTCGCGAACCGCGCGCTGCCGGCCACCAACGCCGCGGAGTTCGCCGCCATGGCCCGTGCGCGGCCCGAGGGCTTCTCCTACGCCTCGGCCGGCATCGCCGGGAACACGCATCTGATGGCGGAATTGTTCCAGCGCGTCATGGGCATCCGGCTGGTGCATGTGCCCTATCGCGGATCGGGTCCTGCCATCCAGGATGTGGCCGCCGGCCAGGCGCAGGTGATGTTCACCACCATGCTGACCGCCGCGCCCCTGCTGCAGAACGGCACGATCAAGGGGCTTGGGGTCGCCAGCGTCGCGCGCCTGCCAGACCTGCCCGATACGCCCACCTTCCGCGAACAGGGCATCGACCTGGTCGCCGAGCATTGGTGGGGCCTTCTGGCGCCGGCACGAATGCCCGAGCCCGTGATCGCGCGGCTCGCCGCCGCCATCGCCACCGCCATGGCGCAGCCGGATCTCCAGCCGCGCATCGCGCAGATCGGCCTGATCCCGCGCGCGACCGGCCCCGCCGCCTTCGCCGCGCAGATCCGCGCGGACCTCGATCGCTGGAGCGGCGTCGTACGCGAAGCGAATATCCGATTGGACTGATCGTGGCGGAGGATGTCTTCGGCCACGCGATCGATCCGGCCGTCGGCTATGCGCGGGGCGCGATCCTCTCCTCCTCGGCCGCCGAGATGCGGCGCGTCGACCATGCCGGGCAGGTGATGCGCGAACGCATCGCGCGTCTTGGTCCCGACAGCCTCGGCATCTTCACGGGCAACCGGCGCGACTTCCTGCTGCGGCCCGACGACCTGCCCGTGCGCGCCGAGGAGTGGATCGGCTCTGCGCTCTTCGCCCCGGAACTCGACGCTGCGATCCGCGGTCATCTGGAGGCGCCGGCCGCCGCCGCGACGGCCGTGTTCAACCGCGGCAGCGCGGCGCTGGTGGCGGCGATCCTGGCGCTGGCGGAGCATGGGCGCGTGCTGTCCTTCGTCCCCGCGGGCGATCGTTCGCACCCCTCCGTGCGGCGCGGTGCGATGCTGGCCGGCGCCGCGCTGGAGGAATGCGACGATCCGCTCGCCCTGCACGCGGCGTTGGCGGCGGACGGCGTGTCGCTCCTCGTCGTCACGCCCGTCACCAGCAGCCTGGCCTCGCTGACCGATGCCGCGCTTGCCGACGCGATCGCGGCGGGCCGCGCGCGGCGCGTTCCCGTCCTCGTGGATGATGCCTATGGCGCGCGGCTGCGACCCGTGCTTGCCGGCGGACAGGCGGCGTTCCGGTACGGCGCGGATCTCGTGGTCACGAATGCGGACAAGGCGGGGCTGCACGGGCCGCGCGCGGGCATCCTGGCCGGAGACGCCGCGCATGTCGTGCGCATTGCCGGGCGCGCTGCGGAACTCGGGCTGGAAGCCCGCGCCCCGATCGCCCTCGGCGTGCTGCGCGGCCTGCAGGCCTGGGCACCGGAGGATCTGCGTCGCGAAGCCGCGGATGGCGCGGCGCTGGCGCAGGCACTGACCGTGCGGTTGGGGCCGCTCGTGCGCCGCACGCTGCTCGGGCCGCTGGTTCCCGCCGAGGATGTGCTGGCCGAGGCGATGCGCCGCGCCGGGCGCAGCAACGCGCCGTTGGTGCCCATCGAGGCCACGGCGGTCATCGGCGCGAACCTGCTCGTCGGCCATGGCATCGTGACCACGAATGCGCTGGGTCGTCCGGGTTCGCATCCGGCGCTGCGCCTGAAGCCGACAGCGGGCGCGCTGGCGCGCTGCGGCGGCGTGGAGGCGGTCGTGGCCGCCGTCGATGCGGCGCTCGACGATCTCGCCGTCATGCTCTGCGCGCCGGACCGTGTGCGCGCTTTGCTGCTCGGCAACGGCTACAGCGCGCGGCCGACCGCGTAGCCCTCGGCCGTTGCGGCCATCGGGCCGCGCGCGACCTTCGCATCGCCCACCAGGTGCAGCGTCATCCCCGCCGCGCGCAGCGGATCGGCGAGCGCGTTGTCGGGCGTGCGCGGCGTAGCATAGGCGAAGAAGGCGACGTCATCCACATGCCGCTCCTGCCCAGTGTAGACATTGGCGTAGGCAAGGCGCCCGTCCCTCTCGAAGCTTTCGGTCCAGCACGGTTCGGACAGCGTCGCGATCTCGATGCCCAGCGTGGTCACGCGGCGCAGGATACCCTGCCTGGTCGTCAGGTAGGTGTCCTGCGCGATGCTGTCGCGCGGGGTGACGATCACCACGCGGTCGAAGCGCTGGTGCAGCGCGAGTGCGGCGCAGTACGTGCCGTCCGTATGGTCCTGGTCGAACAGCACGGCGGCGCCGCGCTGCTTCCCATGCGGCAGTACCTCCGGCAGCGCGGCACGGAGGTCCTGCACATAGCCTTCGGCGCGGAGTTCCCGTGGCAGGCAGAGCGGCCAGATCATGTTGGCGCCCGTTGCCAGCACCACCTCGTCCGGCTTCAGAGCAAGGATGTCATCCACGCCCGCGGTGACGCCGAGTTCCATCCGCACGCCGGCCTTCCCGGCTTCCGCGAACTGGTAGTCGTAGATGCTGGAGAGCGGCTCCCCACCGGGCAGCGCGGCGTGCAGGCGCAGGCGGCCACCGACCTCCGCCGAGCGCCCGAACAGCGTGACGGCGTGCCCCCGGGACGCCGCGACCCAGGCCGCCTCCAGCCCCGCGATGCCGGCACCGACGACGACGACGCGCTTCGTCACGGTCGCGGCCGGAAGGGCCGTGGATTCCTCCGCCAGGCCGACGCGCGGATTGTTGTCGCAGGCGAGGTAATGCTGCGAGGTCGAGGCGTGCCAGCAGGAATTGCCCGAGACGCAATACCGGATGTCGCGCGCGCGCCCGGCGGCTGCCTTCCGCGGCCATGCCGGATCGGTGATCATGGCGCGGCCGAGGCCGATCAGCTCCGCCTCGTGTTGCGCGAGCAGCCCTTCCGCCTCGGCCGGATCGGTGATGCGGCCGAGCGCCATGACGGGCACGGTCCCGCAGGCGGCACGCAGGCGACGAATCAGTTCCCGATAGGGCACCGGCGGCGCATGGGCATCGGGCGTGTGCATCTCCAGCGTGCGGGCATGCGTGCCCTGCGCGAAGGCGATGTAGTCCACGCCCTCCTGCGCCACGCGCTCCGCGATCTTCGCGCCATAGGCGGGCGGGATGCTGGCGGGCAGGCCATCATCGCCGGGCGATTTCACGCCAATGATGAAGCCGGGGCCGCAGGCCGCGCGGATGGCGGCGATGGTCTCCAGCAGCAGGCGCATGCGGCCGTCGAAGTCGCCGCCGTACTCGTCCTCCCGGTCGTTCGACCAGGGGGACATGAATTGATGGAAGATGTGCCCGTGGCCGGCGGAGATTTCGATACCGGAGAAGCCGCAGCGCTGCAGCCGCCGCGATCCCGCGGCGAAACCTTCGACCATCACGCGGATCTCGGCGGGCGTCAGCACATGCGGCATGGACCAGCTGATGTCGTCCGGCAGCGCGGCGGCGCCCACCGCATCCATGTTGCGCCCGAAGGTGTGACGGCCGCGGCCGGACTCCTGCACCTGCGCGAGCAGCCGGCAATCCTCGCCCTCCACCGCCGCCGCCCATCGCTTCAGGCTGTCCAGGGCGCCGTCGTCGCGTGCATTCACCTTGAAGTGCACATGCTGGTGCGGCGCCATGTTCACGGGCTCGGCGATGATCATGCCCGCGCCGCCCTTCGCGCGGTTCACGCAGTACTGGATGTGCTTGTCGCTGACCTGTCCGCCCGGGCTCATCATGGTGAAGATCGCGATATGTGCGACGCGGTTCTTCATGCGCCGTCCGGCGAGCGTGAAGGGCGAAAAGAGGTGCGGGTAGGGCTGGCCGTCTTCCATCGAAGCCTCGGTCCTTACTGCGGTGCCCGTCCGCTCTCGCGCATGAAGCGGAGCTGGGAGGCGAACAATCGCTGAGCCGCGGCGCGTACGGCTTCGCCGGTGTTGAGCGCGGGGTCCATCAGCACGCCGGCCTGCGCGAAGTCCCGCTGCGCATCGGCGTCCGCGACCACGGCCTGCACCACGGCGCCGATATAGTCGCGCCGGTCCGCCGGCGTGTTTTTCGGGAGTGCGGCGAAGCGCCAGGCCGACCACTGGATGCCATTGGTCCCCAGCACCTCGTCGATCGTCGGCACCCCAGGCAGGTTCGGCACGCGCGCCGCCCCTGCCATCGCGACCGGACGTGCCGCGCCCGCTTCGTATTGCGCCCGGAACTCCGAGAAGAAGACGATCGCGATGTCGATATGCCCGCCGAGCATCGCGGTCATCCCCGGCACGCCGCCCTGGAAGGGCACCTTGGTGAACTGCGCGCCGGTCGCGCGCTCCACCTGCTCGATGCTGAACTCGTAGGCCGTCTGCGGCAGCATGGAAACGCGCAGCGTGTCCGGCGCTTCGCGTGCTCGCGCGACGATCGCCCGGAAATCCAGGTTCGCGAGCGGCCCCTGCGTGCGTGTCACCCAGACCATCGGGTCGAAATTGATGAAGGCCGCGATCTCCAGGTCGTTGATGCTCCACAACCCCTGCGCGCGCATCACGCTGTCCACGAAGACGCCGCTCGACAGGATGCCGACCGTGTAGCCATCCGCGGCAGCCTGCCGGGCCAGATAATTGTGCGCGACCATGCCGGCACCGCCCACGCGGTTGTTCACGATGAAACGCTGACCTGTCAGGCGCTCGGCATGACGGGCGACGATGCGCGCGGTCACGTCCATGCCGCCGCCGGCGGGATAGGCGACCATCAGCTCGACCGGCCGCGTCGGAAAATCCGCGGGTTGCGGGATGGCGGGGCGCGTGCCCTGTGCCGATGCCGTCGTTGCGCAGAAGAATCCGGCGGTGGCCAGCAGATCCCGGCGATGCATGGCGTTGCCCTCCTGGTTGCAGCATGGCCCTGCTCCAGGCGCTAGCCAAGTCGCGGCGGATGCCGTTACGCTCCACCCAGGCCGCCGGGGCGCGCATCGCCTGCGGCGCGATGGAGAGCTTGCCAATGGACAACAAGATTCGCCGGATCGGCATCCTCGCCCCGCCGGGCAACGTGGCGCTCGAGCGCGAAATCCCCATGTTCCTGCCGCCTGATGTGGTGATGAACCACAACCGGCTCTCGCGCCCCGGCAGCGCGATCAGCAAGGAATCGCTGCTTGCCATGGCGGAATCCGTGGACCGCGCGGCGCATGATCTCGCGCAGGCCTATCCGGAGGTGATCGTCTATGGCTGCACCAGCGGCAGCTTCCTGGAAGGCATCGGCAAGGAAGCGCGGCTCGCCGACCGCATCACGCAGGTCACCGGCATCAAGGCGGTCACCACCTCGACCGCGGTGGTCGAGGCGCTGCAGGCGCATCGCGCCAAGCGCATCTTCATGATCACGCCGTATCCGGACGACGTGAACGAGCACGAGTTCACCTTCTGCCGGCATTACGGCCTGGATGTCGTCGCCTTCGACAGCTTCCGCTGCCCGACGAGCGAGGACATCCGCGCCGTTTCCTCCGAGCAGACGGCGGCCCTGGTGCTGAACAACAAGACCGCCATCGCCGCCTGCGACACCATCTTCATCAGCTGCACCAACCTGCTGGCGATGGACCAGGTCGAGCGGATCGAGGCGGAGAGCGGGAAGCCCGTCGTCACCTCGAACCAGGCCTCGCTCTGGGCCGGGCTTTGCCGCATGGGCGTCGATATGCGCGGCATCCGCTGCGGCAGCCTGTTCCAGCACAGCGCCATCGCCAAGGCGGCCTGAGACCACCATGCCGGGAAAGATGACGCGGCGCGGCAGCCTCGCCGCGACCGTGGGGCTGATGGCGCTGCGCGAGGCCGGAGCGCAGGAGGCGTGGCCGACGCGCCCGGTCCGGATCATCGTCCCCTATGCGCCGGGCGGCACGACCGACATCGTCGCGCGCATGGTGGCCGAACGCCTCTCGCCCAGCCTCGGCCAGCCCATGCCGGTCGAGAACCGCCCCGGCGGCGGCGCGGTGATCGGCAGCGAGATGGTCGCCCGCGCGACCGATGGCCACACGCTGCTGATGGCGACCAACGGGTCGCACGCCATCAACGTGGCCCTCATGCAGACGCTCTCCTACGATCCCCTGCGCGACTTCACGCCGATCACCATCGTGGCTTCCGTGCCGCTGGTGCTGGTCGTACCGTCCTCCCTGCCCATCACTAGCGTGGAGGCGCTGACCGCCTATATCCGCGCGCGTCCCGGCCAGGTCAGCTTCGGCTCGGCCGGCATCGGCGCCTCGGGCCATCTTGCCGGAGAGATGTTCAAATACGCCGCGCGGCTCGACATGGTGCATGTGCCCTATCGCGGCGACGCGTCGCTGCTGCCGGACCTCATGGCCGGGCGGCACGTCATGGCCTTCGCGAACCTGCCGGGCGCCATCGGCCAGGTCCGCGCCGGTACGCTGCGCGCGCTGGCCGTGACGACCGAGGCGCGCAGCGCCGCGCTGCCCGATGTGCCGACGATGCGGGAGGCGGGGATGGCCGATTTCGTGGTCGATCCCTGGTACGGCCTGATGGCGCCGGCCGGCATGCCGCCGGCGCGCGCGGCGCGGCTGCAATCCCTGATCGCCGCGGCGCTGACCGAGGCCGAGGTGCGGGACCAGCTGACGCGCCTCGGCGCGCAACCCATCGGCAACACGCCGGACGCCTTCGCGGCGGCGCTGCGCGCGGATATCGACCGCTACGTCGCCATCCAGCGCGCGGTGAATCTGGAACGCAGTTGAACCATCAATCCGCGCGGATGTTGCCGCGCGCGATCACCTCGCGCCAGGTCGCGGCCTCGCGTTGCAGGAAGGCGGTGAAGGGCGCGCGCGCAAGCGGCGCGGCATCGAAGCCGACGCTCTCCAGCCGGCGTTGCAGATCCGGCCGCGCGAGCGCCTGTGCGATGGCGGCGCCAAGCGGTGCGCTCACCTCGTCGGGCAGGGCCGGTGGGCCGGCGATGCCGTACCAGTTCATCGCGACGAAGCCCGGAATCGCCTCGGCCATGGTGGGCGTCGCGGGCGTGCGCGGCCAGCGCTGTTCGGCGGTGACGGCGAGCAGCCGCACCTGGCCCTGCTCCACGGTCGTCCAGGCGGAACTGTCGCTGAACAGGATGTCGGCCGTGCCGGCGATGAGATCGGCGATGGCCGGCGCGGTGCCGCGATAGGGCGCATGGATGAAGCGCGGGAGTTCGAGCTTCTGGTTGAAGAGCTCGGCAGTCAGATGCGTGACGGTGCCGATGCCGGAATTGGCGAGCTTGAGCGTGCCGGGGCTGCGGCGCGCGAGTTCGATCAGCTCCGCCAGGCTCCGTGCCGGCAGGTCGCGGCGGCAGACGAGCAGCAGCGGGCTGGTGCAGATCTGCGCGACATGCACGAGCGCGAAGGGATCATAGGTCGAGGGGCGCAGGTTGGGCCCGATGGTGACGGTGCTCGGGCTGGTCATGGCGAAGCTGCTGCCGTCGGGCGCGGCCTGGGCCACGGCCTGCACGCCGATCGCGCCGCCGGCGCCGGAGCGGTTCTCGACCACGATGGGATGGCCAAGCGTGGGTGAAAGTGCCTCCGCGAGCATGCGTGCCGTCAGATCCACGCCGCCGCCCGCCGCGAAGGGTACGACGAAGCGCATCGGCCGGTCCGGCCAGGCGGCAAGAGCCGGTATGGCCAGCAAGGCGCCGCCGCCGCCGAGCAGAGTGCGTCGCGTGACCGCTGCTGTCATGCCGTTCTCCTAACCTGCCTTGCCATAGCCGCCGCCGCCCGGCGTGCGGATCGTCACCACATTGCCGCGCATGAGCGTCTGCTGTCGCCTGGTATCGACGGATGCGCCGTCGACCAGCACGGCGCCCAGCGCGCCGTCCTCTCCGCCATGGATGCCGGGCGCGCCGGATTTCAGGCGTTCGGTGACGAAGACGGTGCCGACATGGTCGGCCTCGATTTCGACGACCGTTTCGCAGCCGCGCCCGCCCCTGTGCCGGCCGGCGCCGCCGGATGCGTGCACCAGCGCCTTGCGATGGATCAGCACGGGCG
>JAYRQX010000689.1:0-3770 GCA_041910415.1 Acetobacteraceae bacterium
CCGAGAATGCGCAGAGAAGACAGGTTGTAGCTCTTCGGATGCACGGCGGCGTTGGCGTCGCAAGCCTTGATCAGTGAACAGCTCCGCCGTCGGCGCGGATTCCACGACCTCGCCGGCGTACATCACCGAGACGCGCTGCGCGACGCGCGCGACGATGCCGAGGTCATGCGTGATGAGGAGGATGCCGAGGCCGAGCTCGCGCTGCAGTTCCGCCAGCAGGCGCAGGATCTGCGCCTGCACCGTCACGTCGAGCGCCGTCGTCGGCTCGTCCGCGATCAACAGCTCGGGCTCGCACATCAGCGCCATGGCGATCATCACGCGCTGGCGGAGCCCGCCCGAGAGCTGGTGCGGATACTGGCCGAGGCGCATGCCGGGCGCGGTGATGCCGACGCGGCCGAGAAGCTCCGCCGCGCGGTCCACGGCCCTGGCGCGCGGCGTGCCGCGATGGCGGCGCAGCACCTCGGTCATCTGGCTGCCGACGGTGTAGGCCGGGTTCAGGCTCGTCATCGGCTCCTGGAAGATCATCGCCATGCGGTCGCCGCGCAGCCGCGACATGGCCCGATCCGACAGGTGCAGGATGTCGTCGCCCGCGAAGGCCATGCGCCGTGCGCCGCGCTGCGCCCCGCGCGCGAGGAGGTTCATGACCGACAGCGCGGTGACCGACTTGCCGCAGCCCGATTCCCCCACCAGGCAATGCGTCTCGCCCTTGTTCACCGTGAAGGAGGCGCCGCGCACGGCGGCGACGCGCCCGCCGAAGGTGACTTCCAGCTCCTCGATCTCCAGCAGTGCGCTCATGCTTCGTGGCTCATCGCGCATCCTGCGTGCCCAGCATGTCGCGCAACCCGTCACCCAGCAGGTTGATGCCGAGGACGAGCACGAACAGCGCCATGCCGGGGATCATGATCACCCAGGGCGAGAAGAACATGTAGTCCTTGCCCTCCGCGATCATCAGCCCCCAGGAGGGCAGCGGCGGCGGCACGCCGAGGCCGAGGAAGGAGAGCGCCGCTTCCGACAGGATCGCGAGCGCCATTTCCAGTGTCGCCACCACGGCGAGATGCGTCGCGATGTTGGGCAGCACCTCGCGCGCCAGCACCGCGGCGCGCGACGCGCCGGCGCACCAGGCGGCACTCACATAATCCAGGTTCCGAACCTGCATGGTGGTGGAGCGCGCGACGACCGCGAAGCGGTCCCACAGCAGCAGCCCCAGCACGAGGATGACGAGGATGAAGGAACTCCCCCCGCGCAGCCCCGCGATGGCGAGGGCGACCAGCACCACGGGAATGGAGAGCCGGCAGGTGATGACGAAGAGCACGACGTCGTCGATCTTGCCCCCGAAGAAGCCGCCGATGACGCCGAGCACCGTGCCGATGATGCCTGAGCAGATCGTCGTGGCCAGGCCGATGATCATGGAAATCCGCGCGCCATAGACGAGCCGCGCCAGGTAGTCGCGCCCGAGCTGGTCGGTGCCGAGCGGATGCGCCCAGCTGCCGCCTTCCATCCATACCGGCACGACAAGCCGCGCTTCCAGGTTCTGCGCGAAGGGGTCGTGCGGCACGAGCGATGGCCCGATCACCGCGGTCACCGCCACGAAGCCCACGATCACGAGCCCGGTCCAGAGGCCGAGCTTCCTGAGCCAGCCGCCCGTCATTGCGCGCGCAGCCGTGGGTCGAGCACGGCGTTCATCAGGTCCGACAGCAGCGTCAGCGCGACATAGATCAGCGCGAGCACCAGCACGACCGCCTGCACCACGGGGAAGTCGTTCTTGCTGATGCTCTCCCACGCCAGGTAGCCGACGCCGTGCAGCGCGAAGACGGTCTCGATGACGATGGAGCCGCCGAGCATGAAGCCCAGCTGCACCGCGGCGATGGCGACCACGGGGATCGCCGCGTTGCGGAGCGCGTGCTTGACCAGGATGGACAGCCGCGACAGTCCCTTGGCGCGCGCGGTGCGGATGTAGTCCGACGACAGCGCCTCGATCATGCCGCTGCGCGTGAGGCGCATCAGCGCCGGGATCGCGGTGAAGGAGAGCGTGATCCCCGGCATGATGAAGCTGTCCCAGGACTCCGCGCCCGAGATCGGCAGGAGTTGCAATTGCAGCCCCAGCACGACCATCAGGATCAGGCCGAGCCAGAAGGTCGGCATCGCCTGGCCCACCAGCGCCACCATGGTGACCGCGCGATCGACCCAGCTGTTCTCCCGCGCCGCCGCGATCATCCCCAGCGGGATCGCGACGACCAGCGCGATGGCGAGCCCCGTCAGCCCGAGCGTCAGCGTGATCGGCATCCGCTGCGCGATCAGCTGCGAGACGGGCTGGCGGAAGAAGTAGGACTGGCCGAGATCGCCGGTCGCGGCACTGCCCATCCAGTCCAGGAATTGCACGACGAGCGGGCGGTTCAGCCCATAGGACTCGCGGATCAGCTCCACATCCTGCTGCGTCGCGTTGGGGCCGGCGATGGAGATGGCGAGGTCGCCGGAGAGCCGCGTGAGCAGGAAGCTCAGCGTCAGCACCGTCAGCGCGACGAGGGCCGCGACGGCGAGGCGGCGGAGAAGGAAGATCAGCATCCCGCGGGAAGCCTAGGCGGGGCGTCGCGCACTGGGCAAGCCACCGGTCACGCGACCGCCCCGGGCAGCCCGTCCCATACGTCTTCCACGCTCAGCGTCCGCGGCGTCAGGCCCTGCGCGCTGCAGAAGCGGGCGGCGACCGCGATCGCCGGGTTCAGCGCCGCGCGCGTCGTCACGCGGGCGCCGGCCGCGCGCAGCAGGGCGAGCAGGCGCGGCAGGTCGGCGGTGCGGTCGCGCACCACGTCCGTCCGCACGCAGATCAGGTGGTTCACCGGCATGAAGCCATAGGCCGCGCGGAAATCCGCGGCAGCGGCGGCAGCGTCGGGAAACACGGTGCGCACGCCCGGCGGAAAGACGGTACCAAAAATCGCGGCGTCGAGTTCGCCGTCCAGCAGCATCGCATCCAGCTTCTGGCCCGGCTGCGCGCGGGCGACGAAGGGCGGGTCGCGATAGCCCGCGACATGCGCGTCCTCGAAGGTCGTCCAGCGCATGGCGTCGGGCGGGATGCCGTGGCGTTCGGCCAGGATGCCGCGCAGCCACATCCCCGTGGTCTGGCTGTAGGCGCGCACGCCCACGCGCGCGCCGCGCAGATCCCCGGGCCCGCGGATCGCGCTGTCCGTCAGGCAGAACATTGCCTGATCCTGGAAGCGTTCCAGCAGCACGACCGGCAGCAGCACCAGCGGCGCCCCGCCGGCCTTGGCCATCAGGAAGGTGGCGATGGCGATCTCGCTGGCGGGGAAGCGGCCCTCGCGCACCATCGGCGCGAAGGCGCGGGTGATGTCGGGCAGGGCGGGCAGGTCGAGCGGCAGCGTGGGGTCGGCGACGGCGCCGGTGAAGAGCGCCTCGGTCTGCGGGATGCGCCCGATCGCGAGGGTGAGGGGCTCAGGCATCGGCGCCGACCTCGGCGAAGAAGCCTTCCACCATGCCGTTGAACTCGGCGGCGTGTTCAAAGTGGCCGGAATGGCCGGCGCGGGGCAGGGTGACGGCGCGTGCGCCCGGGATGGCGGCAGCGATCGCGCGGGCGGCGAAGGGGCAGATCACCACATCCTCCTCCGGCGCCACGAACAGCACCGGGCATTGCGCGGCGGCGAAGCTTTCCGGCGCGCGGTTGCGCAGCGCGTGCAGGCGCGCGCGCACGCCCTCGCGGTCCATGCCGTCGTTCAGGCCGAAGACGTGGTTGTAGAGGTGGTAGAGCGCGGGCTGCTCGG
>JAYRQX010000690.1:0-7629 GCA_041910415.1 Acetobacteraceae bacterium
CAGCGGGGGGAGGTCGGGAGGGGGGCTTGTGCGGCCTGTGTGGAGCAATGGGCGTGGCATAGCCCCCACCCCGGCCCTCCCCCGCTTCGCAGGGGAGGGAGAGGCGAGCCGCTGGAGGCGGCGCCCGCCGTCTGATGGCAGAAAGATCAGTGGCCCGCGTTCTCGCCGGAAAAATCCGGCGCCGCGAGCCCGCTCGCCGTCAGCTGGCGCACCAGCTGCGCCTTCAGGCGCTCGAGCCCCGCCGCGTCCTTCGCCTCGCAGCGCGCGACCAGCACGGCCTGGGTGTTGGAAGCACGCAGCAGCCACCAGCCATCGTCGGTCAGCACGCGTACGCCATCCACGTCCTGCACCTTGGCACCCTCGGCCGCCAGGCGGTCCTTCACCTCGCGCACCACCTCGAATTTCCGCGCCTCTTCGCAGTCGAAGCGAAGCTCGGGCGTGTTGATGACCTGCGGCAGGGCAGCGCGCGTCGCCGACAGCGGTCCGCTCATGCGCGCGACGATGCCGAGGAGCCGGATCGCGGAATAGGGCGCGTCGTCGAAGCCGTACCACTTGTCCGCGAAGAAAATGTGCCCCGACATCTCGCCGGCGAGCGGGCTGCCGGTCTCGGCCATCTTGGACTTGATCAGGCTGTGGCCGGTCTTCCACATCAGCGGCTTGCCGCCGGCCTTGGCGATCTCGTCGAACAGCACCTGCGATGCCTTCACATCCGCGATGATCGTGGCGCCGGGCTTCGCCTTCAGGACGTCGCGCGCCAGCAGCACCATCAGCTGATCGCCGAACAGGATTTTCTGTTCGTTGTCCACCAGGCCGATGCGGTCGCCGTCGCCGTCGAAGGCGATGCCGAGATCCGCGCCGCTCTCCCGCACTCTGGCCTTCAGCTGCTCCAGGTTCTTCTCGACCGTGGGATCCGGATGATGGTTGGGGAATCGCCCATCCACCTCGCCATTGATGACGATGTGCTCGCCCGGCAGGCGCGCGGTCAGCACGCGCGTGATGTCGGAGGCCGAGCCGTTGCCGGGGTCCCACACGACCTTCAGCTTGCGCGCGCCGCCATCGTAGTCCTGCAGGGCGCGGGTCGCGTACTGCTCTGCGATATCGACGCGACGTTCGCTGCCTTCCGCCTCGGGCACCACGTCACCCGAGGACGCCATGCGGCCAACGTCCAGAATCTGCTGGCCGAAGAAGGGCGCGGTGCCGAGCTTCATCTTGAAGCCGTTGTAGTCCGGCGGGTTGTGGCTGCCCGTCACCATCGCCGCGCCGTCCGTGTGCAGCGCATGGGCCGCGAAATAGAGCATCGGCGTCGCGCAGAGCCCGATGCGCACCACCTCCAGCCCGCAGGCCTTCAGCCCCGCGACCAGGCTCTCCTCCATCGCAGGGGAATGCAGCCGCCCGTCGTAACCGACCGCGACGGACTTGCCGCCGCCGCGCCTGACGATGGAGCCGAAGCAGCGGCCGATCGCGAAGGCGTCCGCGGGGTTCAGCGTCTTTCCGACGATGCCGCGGATGTCGTACTCGCGCAGCACCGTGCGGTCGAAGTCGTGGCGGAAGGCGGTCATGGGGAGGAACCCTCAGGGACGTCCGATGGAGTGGTAGCGGAACCCGGCCTCGCGCATCGCGACGGGGTCCCAGACATTGCGCAGGTCGAGCACTACATCGCCGCGCATGGCTTTTTTCAGGCGTTCCGGTGACAGGGCCCGGAACTCGTTCCACTCCGTCAGCAGCACCACCGCATCCGCCCCCTTCGCCGCATCCAGCGCGCCTTGCGCATAATGAACGGCGTCGGGCAGAAGCTGCCGGGCGAGGGCCGCGCCCTGCGGATCGAAGGCACGGATCGTCGCACCCGCTTCCACCAGGCGCGGCACGACGACCAGCGACGGGGCTTCGCGCATGTCGTCGGTCTCGGGCTTGAAGGTCAGGCCCAGCACGGCGACCGTCCTGCCGGCCACGCTGCCGCCGCAGGCGGTGATGACACGATCGGCCATCGCGGCCTTGCGCGCATCGTTCACCGCGATGGTGGTCTCCACCAGGCGCAGCGGCGTGCCGAAATCCTGTCCCGTCTGGGCGAAGGCCAGCGTGTCCTTGGGGAAGCAGGAGCCGCCATAGCCCGGGCCGGCATGAAGGAATTTCCGCCCGATGCGGCCATCCAGCCCGATGCCCCGCGCGACATCGTGGACATTCGCGCCGGCCTTCTCGCAGAGATCGGCGATCTCGTTGATGAAGGTGATCTTCATCGCAAGGAAGGCGTTCGCCGCGTATTTGATCAGCTCCGCCGTCTCGATGGCGGTCGCGACGATGGGCGTCTCGATCAGATAGAGCGGGCGGTAGAGCCGCCGCAGCACTTCCAGCGCACGCTCGGATTCCGTGCCGATCACCACGCGGTCCGGACGCATGAAATCGCCGATGGCGTTGCCTTCGCGCAGGAATTCGGGGTTCGACGCGACGTCGATCGCGACCTCCGGCCGCGCGCGGCGGACGATCTCGCGCAGCCTGGCGCCGGTGCCGACCGGCACGGTGGATTTCGTCACCAGCACGGTCGGGCCGGTCACCGCACGGGCCACCTGCTCGGCGGCGGCGAAGACGAAGGACAGGTCCGCATGCCCGTCGCCGCGGCGCGACGGCGTGCCGACGGCCAGGAATACCGCATCCGCGCCGGCCACCGCCTCGGCGAGCACGGTCGTGAAGGTCAGGTGGCCATTGGCGACATTCTCGGCCACCAGCCGGTCCAGCCCCGGCTCGTAGATGGGGATGCGTCCCTCGCGCAGCGCCGCGATCTTGGCCGGATCATTGTCCAGCACGACCACGTCATGGCCGAATTCGGCGAAGCAGGTGCCGGACACCAGGCCGACATAGCCGGCGCCGACCATCGCGATTCTCATGGGGAACGACCATCCCTTTCCGTGCGGGCGATGGTGAATGGCCCGCGCCGACCCGCAAGGCAAGCATGGAGGTGCCGGTGCCGGATCAACGCCCCGCGGCGCATCGGATTGCCGCCCTCAGCCGTTGCGCGCCCGGGCGGACAGCAGGGGCAGCAGCGCCGTCAGGTCGCGCTCCGCTCGGCCGGCCAGGAAGCGCCCGGCGGCCGGCGTGCCGGGGTCCAGCGGGAAGACCGTCAGCCCGATATCCTCATAGACCCGCCGCATCCCCGGCCCGATATCGTAGAAGGCCGGATCCACCCCCGCCTGCTCGCAGGCGTCGCGGAAGCGCCAGATGGCGGAGATGGCATCCTGCGCCTCGCCTGCCGGGTCGCCGACGCCCAGCCAGAACCCCTCCTGCCGGATGAAGGCGACGCCCGCGGCGCCGGCCGCACCCAGCACGGCGCCGTCGGCCTGCTCCGGCACCCGCGCGCCCCAGACGGCGAGCTTCGCGCGGATGTCGGGGGCCCAGGGCAGGACCAGCGCGCGGGCCGGCCGCAACAGCCGGAAGGCCGCGACCAGCAGCATCACCGCGGCGATGCCGACCGCGAAGCGGAGCGAGGCCGGCGCGTCGGTGGAGAGCACCACCTCCCACCAGGGCTGGTCGGAGACCCGCCCGCGATAGGCGACGGTCGCGAGGGTGAGCGCGCAGATGACGCCGGCGCCGAGGGCGAAGGCGGATTCGACCGAAAGCGCCTCGGTCAGGATGCGCGCGCGGCGATAGAAGGAGCCCTTGGTGACGGAGAGCAGCAGCGCCACCAGCAGATAGGTGCCGATCAGCCACCATTCCTCGCCCCGGATCCAGACGATCAGCGCGCCGTTGAGCATCAGCAGCAGCGCCGCCCACCAGGCGATGGACAGCCGCCGCACCAGCCCATAGGCCGCGACCAGCAGCAGGGAACCGACGACCGAGGCCGCGAAATGGCTCGCGATCTCATCGAGGATGTCGAGGAACGCCACGGGCATGCCGGGCGGCGGCGGCAGCGCGCCGAGGAAGGTCAGCGTCACCGCGGCGAGGCCCGTGAGCCCGGCGAGCACCGGCACCTCGAAGGTCATCGCGACGCGTTGCTCGGGTCCGAGCGGGCGGATCAGATGCTTGCGCTGCCCGATCTCGAAGGCGCCGAACAGCGCGCCCGCGAAGAACAGCGGCACGATGTAGTAGTAGAGCCGGAACAGCAGCAGGGCGCCCACCACCTGCGGCGTCGGCATATAGGCCGAGAGCCCCAGCATGACGGCGCCGTCGAAGACGCCGATCCCGCCCGGCACGTTCGCCGCCATCCCCGCGGAGAAGGCAAGCACGTAGATGCCGAGGAAATGGATGAAGGTCAGGTGCTCGGCCGGCGGCAGCAGCACGTAGAAGATCATCGCCGTCATGGCGACGTCGGCGCTGGCGAGCGCGACCTGCCCGATCGCCATCCAGAGCCCCGGCAGGTTGATCTGGTGCCCGAACAGCGTGAAATGCGGCACGAAGCGCGACAGCACGATGTAGGTGACGACGATCGCCCAGAGCAGCAGCCCGACGCCGCGGATGATCCAGAGCGGCGTGTCGCCGGCGAGGAAATGCAGCATCGCCGGTTCGGCGACCAGCACGAGCCCGATCAGCGTGGCGCCGCCGAGCCCGAAGGTCAGCGAGGTGAAGGCGACGATTTTTGCTATGGCGACCGGCGGCAGACCCCAGGCGGCGTAGAAGCGGTAGCGCACGGCGGCACCGGAGACGGTCGCGAAACCCAAATTGTTGGCGAGCGCATACGCCGTGAAGGAGGCGAAGCCGCTGCGCAGCCAGGAGACGGGATGGCCCGCATAGATGGAGCCGAGCTTGTCGTAGGCGGAGAGCACCGCATAGGTGGCGATGGTCCAGGCGGCCGCGAGAAGCAGTGTCCATGCCGGCGTCGCATGCAGCGCGTCGCCGATGTCGCGAACAGAGAGATTCCGGAACTCGCGCTGGATGACGTAGAGCGCGCCGAGCAGCAGCACGACGCCGACGGCCGTCGCCGCATGGCGCCTGATGGCGCCGCGAAGCGTCGGCGCGCCCGCCGTCACGCGGCGTCGGCCTCGCGCGCCAGCGCCGTCTCGATCAGGCCGATCGTGCCGGCGATGCCATACAGCGCCACGAAGCCGCCGAAGCGTGGGCCTTCCTCGCGCCCCAGCAGCACCTGGTAGAGCGCATTGAACCAGGCGCGGGAGACGCCCATGCGGCCGTCCTTGGCGGGTTCCAGGAAGGGCTCGCGCCGGCCGGCGTCATAGACCAGGTCCTGGATCACGCGGGCGCGTTCCTCGGGTTCCAGGGCCTCGAGGTCGGTCGAACGCTCGCGCAGCGCCGCCATCAGCGCCTCCAGCCCGGCGCGCTCGCCCTCCGTCGGGGCGCGGAACCTCTTGGTCGGGGCGACGAAGTCCCGGTAGTAGGAGACCGCGTGCTCGATGAGCCGCGCCAGCAGCGGCTGCGTCGCGGGCGTGGCACCCGGCATGTAGCGCGCCAGGAAGCCCCAGAGCATGTCGGCGTTGTCGGCATTCACCACGCTCGCCAGGTTCAGCAGCATGGCGAAGGAGACGGGGGGCTCCGGCTCGTTCGGGATTTCCCCGCCCTGGATGTGCCAGGCGGGATTGGCGGCATCCGGCGCGCTGCGCAGCCGCGTGCGGTGCGCCAGGTATTCGTCCACCGCCTTCGGGATCTGGTCGAAGAAGAGCCGCTTGGCGCGCTGCGGCTGGCCGAACATGAAATAGGCCAGGCTTTCGGGCGGCGCGTAGCGCAGCCATTCGTCGATGGTCAGCCCGTTGCCCTTGGACTTGCTGATCTTCTGGCCGCGCTCGTCCAGGAAGAGCTCATAGGTGAAGCCGATCGGCGGCTCGGCGCCCAGGATGCGGCAGATCGCGCCGCTGAGCTTCACGCTGTCGATCAGATCCTTGCCCGACATCTCGTAATCGACGCCGAGCGCGTACCAGCGCAGCGCCCAGTCGGCCTTCCACTGCGCCTTGCAATGGCCGCCGGTGATGCGGGTGCCGAAGCGCTTGCCGCTGTCGGGGTCGGTCCAGACGAGCAGATCCTCGGCCGGGCGGACCTCCTCCATCGGCACCTGCATGACGATGCCCGTTTCCGGATGCACGGGCAGGAAGGGCGAATAGGTCGCGCGCCGCTCCGGCCCCAGCGTCGGCAGGATCACGCCGCGGACCTGCTCGTGCCGCTCGGCCATGCGGATCAGCGCTGCGTCGAAGCGGCCGCCCCGATAATAATCGGTCGAAGAGGCGAATTCGTATTCGAAGCCGAAGGCGTCCAAAAACGCCTTCAGCCGCGCATTGTTGTGCGCGCCGAACGACGGGTGCGTGCCGAAGGGATCGGGGATGCTGGTCAGTGACTGGCCGAGATACGCAGACAACATCTCCTTGTTCGGCACGTTGTCCGGCACCTTCCTGAGCCCGTCCATGTCGTCGCTGAAGGCGATCAGCTTGGACGGCATCCCGGTCAAGCGCTCAAAGGCCCGGCGGACCCAGGTGGTGCGGGCCACCTCCCCGAAGGTGCCGATATGGGGGAGGCCGGAAGGCCCGTAGCCGGTCTCGAACAGCGCCATGCCCTTGCCGCTGGCCTTCAGGCGGGCGGCGACCTTGGCGGCTTCCTCGAAGGGCCAGGCCTTCACGGCGGAGAAGTCGGGGCGGTCGGACATGGCGGGCTTGCGGCTCTTGGGGCTTGGGCGGGCGTTATAGGTGTCCCCGCCCGCCGATGCGACCCCGGGGAAGGCCAGACCCGCCCCGGGCGAGGGGCCGGCGCCGGATTCGCCCTTTGGTCCCGGCGCCCCTTTGCGCTATGGGGCGGCTCCCTGCCCTCGGCAGGGCTGGACAAAGGAAGAGACGATGCGTGTCGGTGTGGTCGGTGCCACCGGAGCGGTGGGCCGCGAGCTCGTGGATGTCCTGGGGCGTCGGGCCTTCCCGATGACCTCGCTGAGGCTCTTCGCCTCCGCCCGCTCGGCCGGCACGACGATCAAAACGCCCTTGGGCGAGACGGCGATCGAGGAGTTCACGGACGCGAAGATGAAGGAGCTCGACCTGGCGCTCCTCGCCGTCTCGGGTGACTTCGCCAAGGCGCATGCGCCGCAGATGGTCGCGAACGGTGTTTTCGTCGTGGACAATTCCTCCGCGTTCCGCCTGCAGGACGATGTCCCGCTGGTGGTGCCGGAAGTGAACGCGCAGGCCATCGGCAACGCGAAGCTGATCGCGAACCCGAACTGCACGACCGCCATCCTGGTGGTGGCGCTGGAACCGATCCGCCAGGCCTTCGGTCTCAAGCGTGTGATCGTCAGCACCTACCAGGCGGCCTCCGGCGCCGGCGCCGAGGGCATGACGGAGCTCGAGAAGGAGACCCGCCACGTGCTGGTGGAAGGCGGCAAGGCGCGCGCGGAGGTTTTCCGCTGGCCGCTGCCCTTCAACGTCATTCCGCACATCGATAGCTTCCAGCCCAACGGCTACACGCGGGAAGAGATGAAGGTGACCTGGGAGAGCCGGAAGATCATGGGCGTGCCCGGCCTGCCGATCTCCTGCACCGCCGTGCGCATCCCCACGATGCGCGTGCATGCCGAAGCGGTGACGATCGAGACCGAACGCCCCGTCACGCCGGACGCGGCGCGCGAAGTGCTGCGCCGCGCGCGCGGCGTGAAGGTCGTGGATGATGTCGCCAACGCGCTCTACCCGATGCCGCTGACGGCGACGGGCCAGGACGACGTGGAAG
>JAYRQX010000691.1:0-1572 GCA_041910415.1 Acetobacteraceae bacterium
CCACGATGCGCCCGCTGTCGTCGCGGAACGTCTTCTGCGCCAGGGCGGGGCCGGCGAGGGCGAGCGCGAGAAGGGGCAGGAGCAGGGTGCGCAGCGAGGCCATGGCATCCTCCTGAAGGGCCGTGAGTGGGCGCATGCTCGCCGAGGATCATGGCGGCACGGCGGCGGAGGCGCTTTGCGCGCCCCGCGGCGCCCCGGCATTCTGGGGCGGCGCCGATGCCCGATTCCCCCCCGCTCCCCGCCGGCCTGCTGGCCGGCTCCCCCGTCCTGACGCTCCGCGGCGAGGTGCCGGCGGAGACGCTGCCGATCGGGGAGACGCTGGTCGGCATCAGCGGCGCCGGCATGCCCTATGCGCCGCTCCGGCTCAGGCGCATGACGCGACACGACCTGCTGGCGCGCCCCTGGGCGCGGCCGATCCGCATCCGCGCCGATGCCATCGAGCTCGGCATGCCGCTCGCCGACGTGCTGGTCGCGCCGGGCCAGGCGCTGTTCCTGGATGGCGCGCTGGTGCCGGCCTGGCGGCTGGAGGACGGCGCGGGGATCCGGCGCGAGGAAGGGCCGGCGCAGGTGGTGTTCGTGCGCCTCGCGCTCGACGCGCAGGATGCGGTGCTGGTCGCGGGCCTGGCGGTCGCGACCGATGCCGATATCCGCGACCAGGACGCGCCGCAGGAACCCTGTGCGCCGGCGATCGACGAGGTGGCGCTCGGCTTGCTGCGCGCACGCATCCGCCTGCGCGCCGAGGAGATGGGCTGGCGGGAGCCCGAGCCGCCAGCGCCTCCTGCACCGGTGGTCGGCACGGCGCGGCAGCGCTGGATGGCCTCCGCCGCGCGCGTCACCCCGATGGGCCCCGCCTTGCCCGAGCGGTTCGAGGAGGACGCCCGAGGCGCCTGAGTTCAGCCCGGCGCGGGCGGCTTCTGGCGCACCTGCATCTCGGTCCGCCCGGCACCGCGCCGCTGCGCATACCAGGCGAGGACCACGGCGTTCTCCGCGCCCTCGGTCGACTGGGTGAAATGCATGAGGTTCCGGCCCGTGAGCAGACCGGCATCGACCAGGCCGGTCTCGGTCTGCACGGCGACGATAGCCTCCTCCTCGCCGCCCTGGCGCGGTGCCAGCCCCTGCAGGACGATCCAGGGGCCATCCGCGGCGATCGGCGTCCGCACCTGGAGGTTCCGCCTGAGGATGTCGAGCGCCTGCGCGCCCATCATGCTGCGCAGGGCCTTCGCGACGTCGGGGTGGTCGAGCACGGCGGCGTAGTCATCGGTGCCGACACGTCCCGCGAGCGCACGGGTCCCGGCCGACAGCGGCGTGCGGCCGCCGCCCTGAGCATGGGCGCCCAGGGGCGGGAGGAGCAGCATCGTCAGGAGGACGCGTCGTCGCATGGCTCGATCCCGGCGCGAACCTACCACGCCCGCAGGCGGCCGGGCCCGCACTTTCGTCGCGGCGCCGGCGTGCCTACATTGGCAGCGCAACGCCCGTCCTGGAGCCATCGCCATGACCGAAGCCTGCATCGTCGGCTGGGCCCATTCCCCCTTCGGCAAGCGCGAGGACACGCCTGATCTGGAAACCCTGATC
>JAYRQX010000692.1:0-2903 GCA_041910415.1 Acetobacteraceae bacterium
CCCCGCGAAGCCCGGCGGGCCGATCCGCGCGGTCCGGGCGCTGCCGCCGCCGATCGGGGTCGCCGCCTGCGCGCGTTCCTGTTCGAGCAGGCTGGTCAGCGCCTGGCGCTGGGCGAGCGGCGGGCGGACCGGGCGTTCCGGCACCGTGCCCAGATTGGGATAGGCGTCGCCGGTGCCCGGCGGTGCTTCGCGGCCCTCGGTGGCAGGCCCGAACATGAAGGAGACGGTCTGGGACAGGCTCGTGCGGCCGTTGCAGCCGGCGAGCGGCGGCAGCACGAGGGCGCACAGGACCGTCGCGCGCGCCAGCGCGCCTGCTTGATCGGCAAGCCAGCGACCCCTAGGTTGGGCCTTGATATCGGCGCGTCCAGCCAGGGGCCGCATCCTTCTCCGTCCAGGTGCGGAGACGCGTAGCCCGAACCCGTCCGGGGCGGAAGCGCGAAGCAGTCCCGGCCTGCCGCGCCGCACCCATAAGGACAGGCCATGGCCGAGAACGACAGCGCCGGCACCCCCCCGTTCCGCCTCCCGGATCCGAGCCTCGTCACCCGGACCATGGCCGACGTGGCCGAGCGCGGGCAGCGCATCGTGGCCGATTTCCTGAAGCGCCAGGCCGGCGGCTCGGCCGATCCCGATCCCCTGGGAATCGGCGCCGCCTTCATGGAGATGACGCAGCGGCTGATGGCCAACCCGGTGCGGCTGATGCAGGCGCAGATCGGATTCTGGCAGGACTATCTGACGCTCTGGCAGAACACGGCGCGACGGATCATGGGGGCCGAGGCGCAGCCCGTCATCGACGAGGCGAAGTCCGACCGCCGCTTCAAGGACGATGCCTGGCGCGAGAACGAGGTTTTCGATTTCATCCGCCAGTCCTACCTGCTCTCCGCGCGCTACTTCCAGAACGTGGTCGAGGGCGCCGAAGGGCTGGACGAGAAGACCGCGCAGAAGGTGGATTTCTACACGCGGCAATTCGTGGACGCGATGAGTCCCACGAATTTCGCGCTGACGAATCCCGAGGTGCTCCGGCGCACGGCCGAGACGGGCGGGGAGAACCTGCTCAAGGGCCTGTCCAACCTGCTCGCGGACCTCGAGCGCGGGAAGGGCAACCTGCGCATCCGCATGACGGACGACACCAAGTTCAGGGTGGGCGAGAACATCGCCGTCACCCCCGGCAGCGTGGTGTTCCAGAACGAGCTGATGCAGCTGGTCCAGTACACGCCGACCACGGCCAAGGTGCTGAAGCGGCCGCTGGTCATCTTCCCGCCCTGGATCAACAAATTCTACATCCTGGATCTGCGCCCCAAGAACTCCTTCATCCGCTGGGCGGTGGAGCAGGGGCACACGGTCTTCGTCTGCTCCTGGGTCAATCCTGACGAGACGCTCGCCGGCAAGGGCTTCGAGGATTACGTGCTCCAGGGCCCCTATGCGGCCCTCGACGCGATCGAGAAGGCGACGGGCGAGAAGTCGGTCAACGCCATCGGCTACTGCCTGGGCGGCACGCTGCTCGCCGCGACGCTCGCGCACATGGCCGCCAGGAAGGACACGCGGATCAAGTCCGCGACCTTCTTCACGACCATGACCGACTTCGAGGAAGCGGGCGAACTCGGCGTCTTCATCGACGAGGAGCAGCTCGCCTCGCTCGAGGAGAAGATGCAGAAGCGCGGCTTCCTGGAAGGCCGCGAGATGGCGACGACCTTCAACATGCTGCGCGCCAACGACCTGATCTGGTCCTTCGTGGTCAACAACTACCTGATGGGGCAGGACCCCTTTCCGTTCGACCTGCTCTACTGGAACGACGATTCCACGCGCATGCCGGCGAAGATGCACAGCTTCTATCTGCGCCGGATGTACCAGGAGAACGACCTGGCGAAGCCGGGCGGGGTCGAGTTGCTGGGCGTGCCGCTCGACCTCCGGAAGATCAGGCTGCCGACCTACATGCTCTCGACGCGCGAGGACCATATCGCGCCCTGGAAGAGCACCTATCGCGCGACGCAGATGTATCAGGGTCCGACGCGCTTCGTGCTCGCGGCTTCGGGCCATATCGCGGGCGTCGTGAACCCGCCCGATGCCGGCAAGTACAGCCACTGGACGAACGAACAGCTCCCCGCCTCGCCGGAGGACTGGTTCGCGACCGCGACGGAGCTTGCGGGGTCCTGGTGGCCGGATTGGCATCGCTGGGTCTCCGCGCTCGACAGGGCGCAGGTGCCCGCGCGGCAGCCCGGCGACGGCAAGCTCAAGGCGCTGGAGCCCGCCCCCGGCAGCTATGTGAAGGTGACGGCGACGGACTGAGCTGGCTCCACGACGACCGGCCGTCGAGGGCGGCCCCGGAGGCCCGCGCCCCGCTCAGTACTGCACGCCGAGGGTCGGGACCATGGAGGAGGCGAAGCCCCCCCCGGTGCGGCCGGCCTCGCCCAACGGCGCGCCATACCAGCCGCCCGTCGCATTGAGGCGCTGCACCTCGGCCAGCATCTGGGCCGTCGCCTGCTGGGCCGCGGGCATGGGCCCGGGGCGGCCCAGCCGGAGGTAGGTCGTCACGCCACCCGGGATGAAGTGCGCCGGGCTGAGAACCGCGGCGGCGACCTGGCGGTTGCGATCCTGCGTCGCCTGCATGACGCCCGCCATGGCCGCGATCACGGATGGGTACGGCGCCTCCGGGCGGATGCCGATGGTCTGCCGGACCTCGTCGCGCGCGATGCGCAGGCTGACGCGGATATTGTTCGCCACGACGATGGCGCGCATCTGGCGCGCGAAGCCGGGGTCGTCGCCCGTCGCGTTGTAGGCGTATTCGAGCAGCGCGACGGCGCGCGCCATCTGGTCGGGCCGGCCCGCCATGCTCCGGCCCTGGTCGGCGAAGGATTCGGCGAGGACCTGCACGATCCGCTCGGCCTGGTTGGGCGCGGGCGGCATGA
>JAYRQX010000693.1:0-6241 GCA_041910415.1 Acetobacteraceae bacterium
AACTTCCCCGGACCCCATCCTTCCTTTTGTGAATATAAAAAGGAGGGGGATCGGGGGAGTTCACTCCCCCGGCCTGACTTTCTTATCCCCTGCGCCAGCCGAATCAGGCCCCCTCAGACGCGTCAGGCCCGGAAGGCGGCCTCCGCACGCATGGCGAGCTCGCCATCCGGGCCACGGGCCCAGAGCTGCAGGCCATCGCCGTCCGCGGCCGCTTCCAGCCGGAAGGGGCGGTCAACGAAGAGCGGGCTCACGCCGCGAAACGCGAAGCGCGCGAGCCCGGCATTCCCGCGGCATCGCCGTGCGAAGCCCTGCAGCAGCGTGGCCGTCAGCGGGCCATGCACGACGAGGCCCGGATACCCCTCTTCCTCGCGCGCATAGGGCAGGTCGTAGTGGATGCGGTGCCCGTTCGAGGTCAGCGCCGAATAGCGGAACAGCAGCACCGGGTCCGGCCGCACCTCCTCCGAGACCGTGGCGCCGCCGGGGGCCTGCTCAGGCGCCGGCGCCGGGGTGCCCGGCGCGGCCGGCGCGCGATAGACGATGTCCTGTTCCTCGCGGATGCAGACCGTGCCGCTCGCAGAGAGCGTGTGCCGCACGGTGACGAAGACGAGCTCGCCGCGCTTGCCGACCTTGCGGTCGATCGAGGCGATCTCGCTGCGCTTCTCGACCATCGCGCCCACGGGCAGATCCGCGGGATACTCGACGCGCCCGCCGGCCCACATCCGGCGCGGCAGCGGCACCGGCGGCAAAAAGCCGCCGCGCTTCGGGTGTCCATCCTCGCCCAGCCCGCTGCGACGGATGAAGGGATTGAAGAAGAGCCAGTGCCAGCCCGGCGGCAGGGGTGCACCCGGCTGCGGCGCCTGTTCCAGGTCGAGCGTCGCGGCGAGCGCCGCCACCCGGTCCGGGGCGATCGCCTCGGTCCGGCTTTCGCTTCGCCCGATCCAGTCGCCCCATTCATGTTCGGTCATCGGTGTGTCCGTGCGTTCCAGCGTTTCAGAGTATGGCGCCCTCGGCTTCCAGGCTGCGCCGCGCCTGGGTATCGAGGCCGAGCAGGTCGCCGAAGATCCTGTCCTCATCCTCGCCGAGTTCCGGCGTGCCGCGCCAGATGCCAGGCGGCGGCGTCGCCGAAAGGCGGACCGGCACGCCCACCGCCGCGCGGACGCTGCCATCGGGTTCGGTCGCATCCACGATGGCGCCGCGGGCGCGCAGATGGGCGTCGGCCACAATATGCGGCGTGTCCCAGGACGGATGGGCCGCGCAGCCCGCCTGCTGCAGCCTTGCCGCGGCGTCCTCGGCATCCTGCAGACGGGTCCAGTCGGCGACGATCGCGTCCAGCGCAAGGCGCGCCTCGTGACGTGCGGGCTCGGACGCGAAGCGCGGGTCGGTGGCCAGGTCGCGGCGGTCCATGACGGAGAGGAGCCCCATCCAGGCGCGCTCGTCGCCGACCGCGATGGTCAGCCAGGAATCCGGATCGCGCGCGGGATAGACGCCATGCGGCGCCATGCGCGGATGCGCGTTGCCCCAGCGCCGAGGGGTGCCGCCGGCCGCGGCCTCGAGCAGGGCATCCCCCGCGGCGGCGGCGGCGACTTCGCGCGCGCAGACATCGACATGGGAGCCCTCTCCCGTGCGGCGCCGGCGGTGCAGTGCGGCGACCGCGGCCATGGCCGCGTGCAGCCCGACGGAGTGGTCCATCGCGTGGCGCATCTCGACGGGCGGTCCGTCCGGGTAGCCGGTCAGCCAGCCAAGGCCGCCCCAGGCGCCGAAGAGCGGCGCGTAGCCGGCGAAGTGGGAATCCGGTCCGCTCTGCCCCGATGCCGAGACGGAGAGCATGACGATGTCCTGCTTCACGGCGCGCAGCGCGTCATAGCCGAGCCCCAGGCGATTCATCACGCCGGGGCGGAAGCTCTCGGCCGCGATGTCGCTCTGTGCGACCAGGCGCTTCGCGAGCGCGACGCCCTTCGGATGCTTCAGGTTCAGCCGCACGGAATGCTTGGCCGAGGCCACCTGGTCGAAGGTCGCCGCGCCGAGCCGGCCATAGACCGGATGCGGCTTGCGGAAGATGTCGGGCCGCTGCGCGCTCTCGATCTTGATCACCTCGGCGCCGAGCTGCGCCAGCATGTGCGTGCAGAAGGGACCGGCGGCATGGACGGTGAAGTCGGCGATGCGCACGCCGGCGAGGGGAGCGGTCATGGTCACGCCACCTTCACGGCAGGGCGGGCCAGCAGCTGCTGGTCGGCGCCCAGATCCGGCGGGCCGCCCTGCAGCGGCAGCGCATCCGGGCCGAAGCGCATCGGCGCGGTGAAGACCGGCACCTGTCCCAGGCCGGGCATCTCGATCGGCGCGAAGACGCCGCGGGCGTTCTCATGCGGCCCGGCCAGGATCTCGGCCGGGGTGTTGTAGCGGCCCATGGGAACGCCGAGCTCTTGCGCGCGCGCCACCAGCTCCGCGACCGGATGCTCGGCGGCCCAGGCGCGGATATGGGCGTTGATCTCCCTGCCATGGGCACTGCGCGTGACGGGGTCGGCCATGCGGGGCTCGGCGGCCCAGGCCGGGTCGCCCATCAGCGTGACGAGGCCCTGCCACTGGCGGTCTTCCAGCGTGAGCAGCTCGACATAGCCATCCAGGCACTGGATCACGCCGCCGAAGCGGAAGGAGCGCGTGCTGCGGTGCTCCACGTCGCCGTCGCCCAGGCGCTGGATGGCGAAAGCCCCGACAGCGAGGGCGGCGTCCTGGACCGAAATGTCCACGAACTGCCCCGTGTTGCTCCACAGCGCCGACAGCGCACCGAGGACCCCCGCCACGCCGGCCTGCCAGCAGGCGAAATGTCCGTGGATCTTGAGCGGCGGACGATCCGGGAAGAGTTCGACCGACAGGCCGTTCGGCAGCAGGTAGCCCTCTCCCGAGGCATGGATCAGAGTCACCTCTTCCCCGCGCCAGCAGGCTTTCGGCCCGAAGGCGCCGAAGGGCAGGATGGACAGATGGACGATGCGGGGATGACGCCGGCGCACCGATGCCGGATCAAGACCGCCCGCCGTACGATCCTCGACGGGCGTGTCGTCGATCAGGATATCCGCGCCCTCGGCCAGCCGGTGCAGCGTCTCGGGCCCGTCCACGATGACGCTGCGCTTGCCGGCTGCGAGATAGGCAAAGAGGGCACTGATGCCGTGACCGATGAAGGGCGGCTCCCGTCGCAGCGGCGTGCCCGCGGGGTCTTCGGCGAGCACGACCTCTGCACCCATGGCCGAGAGAAGGCGGCCGGCCGCCGCCGCGGCGACGCCGGCAGCACGTTCAACCACGCGGATGCCCTGAAGAGGTCCCCTGTCCGCCGTTGTCACGCTCATTCGTCGTCCCCCCGGTCGCTTTCTCACCGGCCCCAGAGCAGGTCCCGATCAGGCGGAATCGCCTGATCGGGTGAAGATGCCCGCGAAAGCAATAGGCTGGAGTGGCAGCCGTGAGCCATCGCGAGCGGATGCCACTCTAGCGGACCAGCGGCAGATCCAGTTCCAGCCCGGCGCCGTCGAGGAACACCTTGTTGTTCACGTCGCGCGAGGGCAGCACGACCGTCGCCAGGCCCGGCGTGGTCAGTTCGCCGCGCTGGTTTTCGCCCCAGATTTCGAGATCGACGAGCGCATGGCCGTCCTTCACGTATTTCCGCGTGACCTTGCCCTTGCACCACGTGCTGTCGCCCATGGTGTTGAAGCGGCGCATCTCGCTGCGCACGCGCTTGAGGAAGGCAGCGTCGCCCATCCAGTTGGTGACGAGGCTGCACATCCAGGCGGAGCGCTGCGGGCCGTAGTCATAGGTG
This sequence comes from Acetobacteraceae bacterium, assembly GCA_041910415.1. GTDB lineage: Bacteria > Pseudomonadota > Alphaproteobacteria > Acetobacterales > Acetobacteraceae > JAYRQX01. The sequence continues at coordinate 3,803 of JAYRQX010000693.1, forward strand.
CCGGGCACGCCGACTTCCTTCGCCACGGAATCGCGATGATGGCCGATGCCGGTATACTCGATCCCGCCGCCGGCCTCCGGATTGCGGAAGAAGTGGCCGGGGTGCTTCACGGCATTCTTCAGCACGACGCCATGGGTGTGGCCGCGCCCGCAGCCGACGAGGAAGCCCATCGTATCCATGAGCGAAAGCGGGCCGCGCACGATCGGCGGCAATTCCTCGCCGACCTGAACGTCCTCGAAATAGCGGACGTAGTTGCCGCGGATGTTGCGCTCCTCGTTCAGGATCGCGTCGTCCAGGCGCTCGAATTCCTCCGGCGTGTACTCGTAGGGCTTGATGTCCTTGTACTTGCCGGCATCGCGCGCCGCCTTGCGCTCGTGCCGCGTGCACCAGCCGAGGCCGCGGGCCAGCAGCTCGCCGCGCTGGTTGAAGTAGCTCGCCTCGACATACTGCATCACCAGGCGGCCGGAGAATTTGCTTTCCTTCTCCTCGACGCCGACGACGCGCTCGATCGCGTTCACGCGATCGCCGGGGCGGATATGGCGGAACAACTCCCAGTCATTGCCGGCATAGAAACCGTGCACGCCCGGCAGGCCCCAGCGCGTCCGGCCGATCCAGCCGAAGGCCATGGGGAACATCGGATGCGCGAGCTGCGTCCCGTGGCGCGACAGGCGGCCATGCTCGAGGTCGCGGTAGAGCGGGTTCAGGTCCCCGATGCCATTGCACCAGTTGCGCAGCGTATCCGGCGTGGCGTCCTGCAGGTAGGGCCCCTCGGGGCGCAGTTGCAGACCGATCATCTTGCGTGCTTCGGCGACGGCTTCGTCGGTGATCAGCCCCTCGGCGGGGCGATCCTTCATCGAGATGTCGGCATTGCTCATGCTGGTCGGTTCCTCTCGTGGTCCTGTTGCGTGTGCGGGTGGCGGTCAGGCGGCGGGTGCGAGCCCCACGCGGGCCAGGGATTCGGCGGCGGCGGCCGGGAGACGATCGAGACTGCGGGCGACGTTCACGCCGGCGGCGGAGAGCGCCTCGACCTTGGCAGCCCAGCTGTCGGCGTAGCCGCCGACCAGCGCCGCGGCGTGGCCCATCTTCTTGCCGGGCGGCGCGGTGCGGCCGACGAGCAACGCGGTGACGGGCTTCGCGTCCGGGCGCCGGGCGTAATCGGCAACGGCGTATTCGTCGGTGCCGCCGATCTCGCCGAGATAGACGATGGCCGCCGTCTCGGGATCCTCGTGGAACATCGCGACGGCCTCGGCTGCCGTGACACCCTTCACCGGGTCGCCGCCGATGCCGATCGCCGTCGACTGACCGATGCCGGCGCGGGAGAGGCGATAGGATGCCTCGTAGGAGAGCGAGCCCGAACGCGAGATCAGTCCGACCGGCCCGGGGCAGAAGCAGAAGCTCGGCATGAAGCCGAGCTTCGCCTTGCCCGGGGAGATCATGCCGGGCGAGTTCGGGCCGATCAGCCAGGCGTCGCGCGCGCGGGCGGCAGCCCGCATCTCCATGGCGTCGGCCACCGGCAGGCCGTCGCCGGGATAGGCGACGAGACGGCATCCGGCCTCGACGGCCTCCAGCACCGCATCGAGGGCGAGCGGCGCCGGCACGTAGATGAGGGCGCAATCGGCCCCGGTCTCGCGCACGGCCTGCTCCGCCGAGCCGAAGACCGGCACGCCTTCGACCTCGGTGCCGCCGCGGCCCGGGACGACGCCGGCGACGACCTCGGTGCCCGCGGCGCGGAGGTCGCGGATGGAGAAGCTGCCGAAGCGGCCGGTGATACCGAAGATCACGACGCGCGCGCCGGCCTGGAGAAGGATGCTCATGGCTGGCCCTCCACGCCGCGGGCGTGGGCGACCGCCTGCGCGACGGCCTCTTCCAGCGAAGCGTGGTTCGCGTGGCCCGCGGCGGCCAGGATCTCGGTCGCCGCTTCGCTGCCGGTGCCCTGCAGGCGCAGCACCACGGGCTTCGCAAGGGGTCCGCGCATGGCGAGGATGCCGACCAGCGTGCGCGCGACGCGGTCGGTGTGCAGCCCGCCACCGAACATGCTCACCAGGATGGCGCGGACGCCGGGATTGCGGTCGAGCAGTTCGAAGGCGAGGCCGAAGCCGGCCGGCGTCGGGTTGCCGCTGGTGTCGAGGAAGCAGGCGGGCGCGCCGCCCGCGGCGGCTATCGCATCCATGGCCGCCATGGTCATGCCGGCGCCGCCGGAGATCAGCCCGACCTCGCCCTCCAGCCAGACCAGCATGAGGCTGGCGTCCTGGCAGCGGCGGACATCCTCGGCTTCCCGTGCGCGCTCCGCCGCCAGGGCGGCTTCAAGATCGGCGTGGCGAAAGGCCGCCGCGTCGTCGCGGACGACCTTCGCATCGCCAAGCACCAGGTTGCCGTCCTGGAGGCGGATCAGCGGGTTGATCTCGACCGTGGTGCAGTCATGCGCCGCGGCGAGCTGGA
>JAYRQX010000694.1:0-1573 GCA_041910415.1 Acetobacteraceae bacterium
GCCGCGCCGGATGGACCGCGCGTGGCCGCGCTCGAGATCGGCGGCTGGGACACCCATGCGGGCCAGGTGCAGCGCCTCCCCGGCCCGCTCGGGCAGTTGGACGATGGGTTGGGCGCGCTGAAGCAGGCGCTGGGCCCGGCCTGGCGCCAGACAGTGGTGCTGGTGGTGACCGAGTTCGGCCGCACGGTCCGCGTCAACGGCACGGGCGGCACAGACCACGGCACCGGCGGCATCGCCTTCGTGGCCGGCGGCGCCGTCGCGGGCGGCGTCATCCGCGGCACCTGGCCGGGGCTTGCCGAGGCGCAATTGTTCCAGGGCCGCGACCTCGCGCCGACCATGGATCTGCGCGCCGTCGCCAAGGGCCTGCTGCGCGATCATCTCCGCCTGCCGCCGCAGGCCGTCGCCCAGGCCTTCCCGGGCAGCGAGGGCGTGCAGGGTTTCGCCGGCATGGTGCGGCCCGGCTGACCCCCGGGGCTTCGGTTACGCTGCACGCCGCCTATGGCGACAAGACCCATTCGGCATTTCAGCGCGGTCCCGCGCTCCGCGATCCTCTCCCCACGCCGCGATCCGCGCGGCCATCCCGATGAGGAGAGACCCCCATGCCCCGTCCCGGCCTCCGTGCCCTCGCCGTCCCTCTTGCGCTCGCCGCGCTGCTCGCCGCGCCCGCGGCCTTCGCGGGCTCCTGCCCCGCCGACCAAGTGCTGACCACGCCGCGCGCGATCGAGGAAGCGCCCGATGTCGGCGTCGAGCGCGAGATCCTCTCCCTGGTGCCGCTCCAGGGCTGGCGGGGCGTCGGCGAGCTGTTCCTGCGCACGCGGCGGCTGACCGTCGCGGTCGGCGGCATCGTGCCCTATCACGAGCACGACGACCGTCCTTCGATCGTCTACATCGTCAGCGGCGAGATCGAGGAGAACAGCCGACTCTGCGCCGTACCGATCCTGCACCGTGCCGGCGAATGGACGCCCGAGTTCGGCCAGGGCCACGCCCATTGGTGGCGCAACATCGGCAACGTGCCAGTCGTGCTGACCTCGTCCGATGTCGTGCCCCCCGAGATGATGGAAGATCCCGACATGTGATACCGGCTTGCCGATGGTTTGACCTGCGGCCCGCAGGGGCGAGGCGCCGAACGGCGCCCGCCGGTGGTCCGGCGAAGCCAAGGGCCGCGGAGGCGGCCCGCCCGGCGTTTGAGGGGCACAAAGGTCAATCCTTTGTGCCGCAGGTATGATGCCCCGCGCCCGCGCTGAGCCCGATCCGCACCGGCACGACATCCAGGTACGGCGGATCGGGGGCGATGCCGCGCCGCGTGAAATAGGCGCCGATATGGAAGCGGAGCTCGTAGCGGCCCGGGCGGAACGCGTCCGATGGCAGCAGCAGTTGTTTCGCGCGGCCATCCTTGTCCGTCTCGGTGGTCACGATATGCGCGGGCTCCGGATCGAGCCGCCAAAGCTCGATCGTCACGCCCGCGGCGGGAATTCCCTGCGCGTTGTCGAGCACATGGGTGAACAGCGGCTGCCCCGCGTATCGGCCATCGTCAGGCTCCCTGCCTGCGGCGCCGCGATGCCGCGCGCGCGGC
>JAYRQX010000695.1:0-9318 GCA_041910415.1 Acetobacteraceae bacterium
CGACCGAGCCCTGCAGCCGCGAGAGGCGGCCGACACGCGCCTCCGCGATGGCGATCTGCGCATCAAGTTCCGCCGCGTTCTGCTGCAGCTGACCGCGCTCGGCCGCGCTGTAGACCGGGGCGATATAGGCCAGCACCTGCCCGCGCTCGACGCGCTGGCCCAGGACCGGGAGGCCAGCTTCGCCAGGCTCGATGCGTCCGGCTTGGCTCGGCTGGACGCGGCCCGTGCCGTTGGGGTCGGGCACCACGCGACCCACGAGGCGGATGGTGGGCGCGGTCTCCTGCGGCGCGGCCAATAGCGTGCGCAGGCCAAGCAGGCGCTGGGTGATCTTGGGCACAAAGACGGCCCCGTCGGGCAGGCGCCTTGGCGTGTCCGTCGGCAAGACGGGCTGGGCCTGGGCGACGGCCGGCGCGAGCAGCCCGAGCGCCAAGGCGGTGCGGACCACGACGGGCGCCCGCCGAGGTGAGGGCTTCGCGACGGCGGGCGTTTCCGCCGTCTCCGGCGCCGGGCCTTCCGCCATGGGCGGAAGTGCCCGTGGCGACGCGAGCCGGCCGAGCGCGAGCCCGATGCCGAGCAGACCCACCCCAGCCGCGACCAGCAGCGGATGCTCGCGGACCGCACCAAGCAGGCTTCCAGCGGGTGCCGCAGTGGCGATGGGCTCGGGGATGGCCAGCGTGCCGGCCAGCAGGTCCATCTCCCCGTCGGCGGTGACCGTGAAGGTCAGGTCGTGCGTGCCCGGGCGCGCCAGCGGCGCGTGGCGGAAGCCATAGATCGCCTCGCCGATCGGCTCGGCTTCGCCGACCGATGTCCCGCCAAGCGTCACGGCAATCTTGGCGCCATCGAGCGGGGTGTTGTCAGCGTAGCGGTCGAGCCAGATCGTGAGCGTCCCGTCGGCACCCATGACGCCCACCAACTCGAACAGGTCGCTCGAGGCGGTCACCCGGGGCAGGGCGTTCGTCGGCGCCGAGTTGGCCTCATCGCCATGGTCATGCCCCGCGTGGGCGAGCGCAAGCGAAGGTAGCGCGGTGGCGCCAATGGCCAGGAGGCCTCGGCGGGACAGCGTGGTCATGGCTCGATCCCTGAAACCTGGTTGAGCTGCGAGACGGCGCGGCCGATCTCGACCGTTGTGCGCCGGCGGGCGGCATCGGCATCGGCCAGAGCGCTGCGGGCGCGCACCAGTTCGACCAGGGGCTGCTGCCCCGCCGCGAAGGCCTGCTGCATGAGCGACGCCCGTTCGTTCAGGAGCGCATGCCGCGCCTCCGCGCCTTGGGCCTGGGCCCGCGCGGCCTCCAGCCGTATGCGGGCGCGCTCCCGGGTCAGGGTGATCGATCGGTCGAGTTGCGCGATTTCCGCCTCTGCCGCCGCAATGTCGGCCTGGGCCGTCGCCGCGCGCTCGCGCGTGGCGGGCGCGTGAGAAAAGGGAATGCGGACACCAACCTGAATGCGGGTGCTGTAGGGCTCGTCGAAGGCGCCCCGTTCCTGGCGAACCGCGAAGGCAAGCTCAGGATCAGCACGGTTGCGGACGCGGGCGAGGTTGAGGTCGGCCCGGCCTGCGGCGGCCGAGGCACGCGCGGCGCTGAGCCGTGGATCTTCCGACGGCGCAGGGGCGCCCCGCACCGCTTCGCCGCCTTGAAGGGTGGGATTCTGGCCCGTCAGCACGCGGAACGCCAGGGCGGCCTCACGAAGCGCGGTTTCGCGTTCGCGGAGACCCAGCACGGCGTCGCGTGCATCGGCCTGTGCGAGCAGGAGGTCCGACCGGGCGGCATTGCCCGCGCCCACCTGCCGCGCGAGGTCGCTCTCCAATGCCTGCGCCGAGGTGAGCCGGGACCGGGCCGCATCGGTCTCGGCCCGCGCCAATGCCCAGGTCCAATAGGCATCGCGGACTTCGCCGGCCAGGGCCAATCGCCGCGCAAGGATCTGCGCGGCGAGGCGGTCCCCTTGCGCGTCTGCGCTGCCGAGTTGCGCCCGCGCGGCCCCGGGCAGCCAGATGGGCACGGCAAGACCGCCTTCGTATTCGCGAAAGCCGCGGTTCTGCGTGATCGCATCGGTGCGGTAGCTGAGCCCCATGGAAGCCGGGCCCGGCAGGAGCGCGCTGGCCTGGCCACGCCGTGCCGCGACGACCTCCCGTTGCGCTTCGAGGGCGCCGAGTTCGGGGCTGAGCCCGACGGCCGCACGAAAGCCGTCGCGGATGCCCGCCGCGCCAGCGGGCGTGGCGCACAACAGCAGCGGCAGGACCGCGACCGCGGCGAGCATGGGGGCGGAGGTCAAAGCGCGCATGACGCCCAGCTAGCCGGCCAGCGCGACCTGGGCTTTGCGGCATTATGACAAAGTATTGCAGCAGCTCCGCTCACGACGGCCTCCCTTGCGCCAGTAGCCGGTAGGCACGCGTCCGATGCGTCTCGTCGCCGCCCGCATCCGTCAGGGCTTCGAGGGCGTGGAGGAGGTGGTCGGCCACGTCGAGGCGCCCTTCGCGCCAGGCCTGCGCGAAGGCAGCGAGAACGAGGTCGCCGAGATGGCCATGGTCCGGGGCGGTGGTGCTGCACATTGCTGCGCTCGTGTGGTGGCGGCCTCCTCGATCGGGCTTCCCACCATGGCAGGGTCAAGCGCGATTCTTCGTGAGGGCGCCGGCGAGGAAGAAGGCCGCGGGCGGCAGGAGGATCCACTGCAAGAGCGGTGTCAGTCCCGTACCAAACGGCGGCACCACGGGCATGGCAGGGGCATAGGCCCAACTGGCGCGAACCGAGACGTTCAGCCACTCGCTGAAGACCGTGTAGCCCACCCCGAGGGTGATCAGCGCCACGAGGAAGACCATGCCCGGCAGACCGCGCGTCAGCCGCCGAGCGACCACGAAGGTAACCACCGCGATGAGCACATCGCCCAGGGTGCAGTGGAGCACTCCCCAGGCGATCGCCGGCGCCGATGCGGTGCTCCACAGCGTGTAGAAGGGCAGCTGCAGCACCTCCCAGCCGAGGTTCATGATCGCCACAATGGCGAGGAAGCGAACCAGGCTGGGCATTGGCCGCGCGTCAGCGGTCGTGGCGGCCCCCCCTGTGGCCGTGATGCATGAAGAGATGCATGAGCGGGCACATCAGCAAGATGAGGTAAGGCAGCGCGCCCACCGCATGCGCGTAGTGCTCGCGCAAGATGTAGAACGCGGCAACCAGCCCAAAGCCGATCAGCGCGATGCCGGTCCTGGAGCGCCACCAGGGAATGCTGGGTTCGTCGTGCATCGGAGACCTCACCCGTGTCGAGCGAAGACGCGCTGGGCGTCCCCGGCCAGGCCGAACAGGATGACCTCATAGGCCTCGCCCGGCATGTCCATGCCGGGCGCGGCTGCGGGCATGCCCGGGACGGCAAGGCCCTTCGCTGCCGGATGCTCCGCGAGGAGGCGGCGCACGTCGGCGGGCGGCACATGGCCTTCGAGGACGTAGTCCTCGATCCGCGCCGTGTGGCAGGACCACAGTGCGTCCGGCACGCCCTGGGCGCGCTTGATCGCCGGCATGTCGGCCCTGTCCTGCGCCGCCACGGCGAATCCGGCGCGCCGCATGTGGACGATCCAGCCGTCACAGCACCCGCAATAGCGGTCCTTCCAGACCTCCACGCGCGGCGCGGCCTGCGCCCGGGCCAGGGACGGTGCGGCGAGGGCCAGCAGAAGGGGCCCACGCCGCGTCATGGTGGCGGTCGCCAGCACGGTCACATCCCCCGCATGCGCATGCTGCGCAGGTGTTCGGCCATCAACTCGTCGGCCGTGCGCTTCTGCTCGTCGGACAGCGAGGCGTAGAGCGGCCCGAGTGCCGCGGAGACCGCCCGCGTTGCTTCCAGCTGCGCGGCGAGGGCCGCCGCGTGGCGCTCCATCAGGTGCGGCGCCGTTGCGGGCTGGCCCGCAGCTGCCATGCCCTGCGCCATCGCCTGGCGCAGCCGACCTGCCTGGGCGCGGATCACCTCGGCGAAGGCGTTCCATTGAGGCGCCTGGGCGTCGTTGATGCGGAGCTCGGTGCGGAAGAAGGCGAGCTGGCCCTCGATGCGCTCGAAGTGACGCATGGCGCCGGGGCCGGGCATGCCGCCCATCATCATGCCGTGCATGCCCTGCATCATCTGCATCATGCGCTGCATGTCGCCCTGCGGCATCATCATCATGCCTTGCGCGCCGCCGGGGCGCATGCCGGCGCCCGGCATCGGCGGCCCGGCGGGCTGAGGCGTTGCTTGGCGTGGTGCAGGGGTGGGCGCCGGCGTCGCGGATTGGGCCTGTTCGCCAGGCGGATGATGCTCATCGTGGTTCGGGTCCGGTTGCTGCTGCGACCATGCGGCCGCACTGCCAAGCATGCTGAAAGCCAGAGCCGCAGGCATCACCGCACGCCGAATACGGGATTGGGCGATCATGGCGAGTGCTCCTGTGTTTCCTCGTTCAGGAACAGTAAGCGACCAGCGCGTCGCCGACATTGCTAGGTTATGACAAACCATTGCAGCGTTCCACCCATCTTACTGTTGCGATGTTGTAGCTTCTTTTTCGTTGACCTTGCCGCAGTGGGAACCCCCACTCGTCCCCGCGTATTGTTCGGATGAGACACGAGACCATGCACGACAAGCACGCTGGGCACGCGCACCATGACCATGCGCATCATCACGGCCATGCCGGGCACGACGGACAGGGCGCGCTGGTGAAAGACCCCGTCTGCGGCATGGATGTCGATCCAAACAGGACCCCGTACCGCACGGAGCACCACGGGCATCCCTACTATTTCTGCTCCACTGGCTGCCTCGCGAAGTTCACCGCCGATCCCGCGCAATACACCGAGACGAAAGCGCATCCGCTGCGGGCTGAGGCGGTCGCGCCTGGCACAATCTACACGTGCCCCATGCACCCGCAGATCCGCCAGGTCGGGCCGGGCAACTGCCCGATCTGCGGCATGGCGCTGGAACCGGAGGTCGCGACCGAGCAGGCTGGCCCGAACCCCGAATTGGTGGACTTCACGCGCCGCTTTTGGATCGGACTCGCTCTCACCCTGCCGGTTCTGGTGCTGGAGATGGGCGGTCATCTGCTCGGGCTGGAGCACGTGGTGCCGCGCCAGATCTCGAACTGGATCCAGTTGGCGCTCGGCACGCCGGTCGTGCTCTGGGCCGGCTGGCCCTTCTTCGAGCGGGGCTGGCAATCGGTCGTGAACCGCAGCCTCAATATGTTCACGTTGATCGCGCTAGGCACCGGTGTTGCCTGGGTGTTCAGCGTCATCGCGACCGCAGCGCCGGGCCTCTTCCCGCCGGCCTTCCGGGGACACGACGGGTCGGTGGCGGTCTACTTCGAGGCCGCGGCGGTGATCGTCGTCCTGGTGCTGCTCGGCCAGATGCTGGAACTGCGGGCGCGCGAGCAGACGGGTGGCGCCATCCGCGCCCTCCTCAACCTCGCACCAGCCCTGGCCCGACGCATCCATGAGGATGGGACGGAGGAGGAGGTGCCGCTCGCCGCGGTCGCGGTGGGCGACCGCCTGCGCGTGCGCCCCGGTGACAAGGTCCCGCTCGACGGCGAGGTGCTGGAGGGCGGCAGCAACGTGGATGAAAGCATGGTCACCGGCGAATCCGTCCCGGTCGCCAAGACACCGGGCGCGCGGGTGATCGGTGGCACGCTCAACGGCCAGGGTGCCCTCATCATGCGGGCCGATCGCGTCGGGCAGGACACGGTGCTGGCGCAGATCGTGCAGATGGTGGCGCAGGCCCAGCGGTCGCGCGCGCCCATCCAGCGCATGGCGGACGAGGTCTCGTCCTGGTTCGTGCCGACGGTGGTGGTCATCGCCGTGCTCGCGGCCATCGCCTGGCTGATGTGGGGGCCGGAGCCGCGGGCTGCCTATGCCATCGTCGCTGCGGTGACGGTGCTGATCATCGCCTGCCCCTGCGCGCTGGGGCTCGCCACCCCGATGTCGATCATGGTGGGCGTCGGGCGCGGGGCGCAGGCGGGCGTGCTGATCAAAAACGCCGAGGCGCTGGAGCGCTTGGAGCGGATCGACACCCTCGTCGTTGACAAGACCGGGACGCTGACCAAGGGGCGGCCCGAGGTCGTGGCGGTTGTCCCCTCCGGCGGTTTCGCGGACGGCGAACTACTGCGACTCGCCGCGGGCCTGGAGCGGCCGAGCCAGCACCCGCTGGCCGAGGCCGTGGTGCGCGCCGCACAGGCGCGGGCGCTGGCGCTGCCCACCGTCGCGGACTTCGACGCCCCGACCGGGCGGGGGGTGACCGGCACCGTCGAGGGGCGCCGCATCGCGGTCGGCAATGCCCGGTTAATGCAGGAGCTCGGGGTGGACACCGGCGCCATCAGCGAGGAGGCCGAGCGGCTGCGCGGTGAGGGTGCGGCCGCCTTCTTCGTGGCCGTAGAGGGTCGCGCCGCCGGCATCGTGGCCGTGGCCGACCCCGTGAAGGAGACGACGCAGGCCGCGCTAGCGGGCCTGGCTGCGGAAGGCGTGCGTGTGGTGATGCTCACGGGCGACAACCGCACCACCGCCGAGGCCGTCGCACGTCGGCTCGGCATCGCCGAGGTCGAGGCCGAGGTGCTGCCGGAGGACAAACAGAAAATTGTCGAGCGGCTAAAAGCGGAGGGCCGGCATGTCGCCATGGCCGGCGATGGCGTGAACGACGCGCCCGGGCTAGCGGCTGCCGAGGTCGGCATCGCGATGGGGACCGGGACGGATGTCGCGATTGAAAGCGCGGGCGTGACCCTGCTGGGCGGTGACCTGGTTGGCATCCTGCGCGCCAGGAGGCTCTCGCGGGCGGTGATGAGCAACATCCGCCAAAACCTGTTCTTTGCGTTCGCCTACAACGCCGCTGGAGTGCCGGTCGCGGCCGGGGTGCTCTATCCGATATTCGGCATCCTGCTCTCGCCAGTGATCGCGGCCGCCGCCATGGCGATGTCGTCCGTGAGCGTGGTGGGCAACGCGCTCAGGTTGAGGGCGACGTCGCTTGACTGATCAGGCGTTCGCCTCAAGCCTGCTGGGCAGTCACCGGAAGGCAAGATTAAGGCGTGCACGCGCTTGACAGTTCGGCATAGGCCGATGCGAGCTAGCGGAAATGCTATGATCTATCGTGGAATTCGGGATGCGGGGACACGCATCGGCTTATGCCGAACAACCCTGCCCTACGTCACTCGTATGCCCTTAGCGCCTCAAGGCGCCCGTTTCGATCCCTGATCCTTCGGCGACCGCTGTAGAACCCGGCAACCCGGCCGACGCGCTTTCCAAGCGGAACTCGACGATCCCGAACAGCGCCACATGGGCAGGCGCTGGGCCGCTCCAAGTGGTCCATGACCAACGACACGCATCTCTACCGCACCGGCGCCAGCCTGCTGCAAAGGGGCCCCTTCCGCCCTGCACAGGCCACACCAAGGGCGGCCTGAACTCCTAGCTCCACCCTGCCTGCGATGGACAGGGGAGGCCCGTCGTGATGCTGCTCAACGAAGGCCAGGCCAGCCGTCATAGCGGTGCCGCCCTTATCCTGGCGCAACCCCCCGCGGGCGCGCGGGAACTCCTCGCAGACCGCGGCTACGACAGCACCCACTTCGGCGACACCCTGACTGCTCGCGGCATCGATCCCTGCATTTCATCAACCCGCAGCCGCAAGCGGCCCATTCTGCACGACGCCACGCTCCACAAGCAGAACTACCGCATCGAGACCAATTTCGGCAGACCCAAGGACTGGAGCCGCATCCCCACGCGCTACGACCAATGTACCCACACCTTCTTCATCGTCATCGCACTCGCCGCCACCATCCCGTTCTGGCTCGGTCAATGAAGCCTGACCCTAGTCCGCCTTCCCAGCGTCACCCGTGGCCAGGTCCACCAGTTTCGCACGATGCATCAGCTCAATCCCCGAACTTCCATGCAGCCTCAGCCAACCCCGCTTGCGGAACGAGGAAATGGCCCGGCTCACAGTCTCGAGCCTCACGCCCAGGAACTCGCCAATATCGGCGCGCGTGGCCGGCAGCTCGAAGACGGGGCCGTGACGCCCGCGCCTTTCCTGCGCCTCGATCAACACCAGCAGGAAGGCAGCCACGCGCTCCTCCGCTGTGAAGCGGCCGAGCGCCATGATGTGGTCCTGGCTTGCGGATAGTTCCTGCGCCGCGAGTTCGCGGAAGCGCCGCGCCATCACGGGATAGCGGCGGAGCATCTCCTCCAGCCGCTTGCGCTCCATCCGGCAGACAGTAATCTCCGTCAGTGCTTCGGCGCCGAAGATGTATTCGTCGCCCGCGACATAGCCCAGCATGTCGCCCGCGAAGCGGAAGCCGATCGCGGCCTGACGCCCATCCGCGAGCACCCGGACCAACCGCGCGGTGCCGGAGGTCAGCGTGTAGACATAGCGCGAGGGGTCGCCCTGGTGGAACAGCACTTCGCGGGGCTCCATGCCGAAGCGCTCGGTCTCGCCGGCCATGTCGTGAAGGCCTTCGGCGTTCAGGGGCGCGCACAGGCCAAGAGAACGCGAGCCGCACTTCATGCAGACCTGCCCGTCCGCAGGGGAAGCGTCGAAGAGCGCGCGGGTGAAATCGAGGGGCGTCATGTTGTGTTCCGAGTCTCTTCGCCGATTTCGCGAACGATCGAGGATCGGGATTAAATGCCGATTACCTTTAGTAAGACTCTACCAAAAAAGGGAATGTTGCAACGGGAACTCAGAAACGATCCGGGAAGTTCCGATCCACGCTGAGGGTCTTGCTGCGAGGCGGCGCAACAAGATGCCGATATAATGGCTCTTCGGACGAAGGCAGCGGCGATGCGGCAATCGCGCTCGACGTTGGGGCAAAGCGGCGGTTGCGGCTGGTGGTACGCGACCAAGCTGACCGAGACACCAGGCGCCGGGCTCTCCCCGATCGCTTGGTATCGACACTGCGTTGAACGCGTGGCGATACTCCACCACGGTTGTCAGCGATGCGCTGGCTAACCTCGAGGGTGCACACGCCGCATTCGAGGCCCTGACACCGGATGTCGTGCGCATCCTCCGCGACGCGGAGGGGCGCAAGGCGACGGAGGACGGTGCTAACCCCTGACACGAACGGGCCCCACCAGAGCAATCTGGTGGGGCTTTTCGTGTTCGCGGTAGGCACAAGCCGGACGTGCTTCACAGACTCATGGGTCACCGAGCATTCTCTCCGAGTCAGGCTGCGCCGTTCGACCGCCGGCGGGGTGCGGTCAACGGCGCGCTGTTTGGGTGCGCCATTAGGGGTTCATTCCCTAAGGCGCCCCAACGGCGCGGCGCACCCCGTGTGCGCCGTTGCGCCGTTGGGAAGCGCGCCGTTCAACGCAACGGCGCACTCTTAATCCTGCCAGCCTTCGAATCCGTTGCGGACCA